>NZ_DAIQNN010000014.1:0-57607 GCF_036788415.1 Rubrimonas sp.
CTAGCAGCGGCGCGCGACATCGGGGCGCGACCTCGGCGCCGGCGAGGAACTGACCTGCGACTACCGGGTCGTACGCATGCGACGGTTCGGATGAGCGCGGCTTGGGGCCAATTCTATGGAGCCGCGGCGACCGCTGCGGTTTTGCTCGGCGACTTTGCGCTTAAGATCGGCGCGGATCGCGGCCTGCCGATGTCTTCGGTCCCGGTTCCCGCCGGCGCAGCGCTCTACGCCGTCTCTGCGGCTGGGTGGTTCATGGCGATGCGGCTGATCTCCCTCTCGCAGATCGGCGTCGCGCTTTCGGTTTTCACATTGCTCGCGCTCTGCGCGATGGGCGTCCTGCTCTTCAACGAGACCGTGAGCGCACGCGACCATCTGGGAATAGCGCTGGCGGTGCTCGCCATTCTCTTGCTGTCGCGCTTGGTCTGACGACGCTCGACTGTCCGGGTCCGGCGAGCCTGATCGCCTTTTGACGAAATACGGTTGTCGCAGTCGGCGCGCCGTCGCAGATCGGGAGGAACGGCTGCGTCCGCCGCGACGCCCTCAGCGCGCCGTCTCGCCGATCAGGCGATGGCGCAGCCGCGCCGACAGAGCGTCGATCAGATAGACCGTGGCGATGATCATGATGATGATGGTCCAGACTTCGGGCCAGTTGTTGGCCCCGATCCGGTCGTAGAGCATGAACCCCACGCCGCCCGCGCCGACCACGCCGAGGATGGTCGAGGAGCGCGTGTTGGACTCCAGATGGTAGAGCGCGTTCGAGATCATCACCGGCGCGACCTGCGGGAGCACCGCGAAGCGCACGTTTTGCGCCGTCGAGCCGCCCGCCGCGCGCACTCCCTCGACGGGCTTCTCCGACACGTTCTCCAGCGCCTCGGCGAAGAGCTTGGCCAGCACGCCCGTGTCCGCGACCGCAATGGCGAGGATGCCGGCGAGCGGCCCGAGCCCGAAGGCTCGGATGAAGATCAGCGCGAGGATCAGCGTCTCGAAGGCGCGCACCGTGTCGAAGCCGCGGCGCATGAAGACGCGCGCCCACTCCCAGCGGTTGATGGTTTTCGCCCCGAAGAAGGCGAGCGGGAACGCCGCGACCGCCGCCAGAACCGTGCCGAGAAAGGCCATCGCGACCGTCTCGGCGATGGCCTCGATCGGCTCCATCCAGCCTTCGAGCGTCGGGTAGAGATGCGGCGGGAACATGAAGGAGGCGACGCGGCCGAAACGCTCGACGCCCTGCCAGAGGCGGGCGGGCGAGGCGTCGAAGGCATAGAGGCACCAGGCGACCAGAAGGGCGAGCGCGCCCCAGACCAGTCGGCGCCGCCAGATCACGGCGGGCGGATCGCGGAAGGCCAGCGGGTGGGCGGCGCGCAGGCGCGCGATCTCGGCGGCGGAGATGTCGGTCATCGCGTGGCCTCCCCGATGCCGATGACGCGGTGGCGCAGCTTCTCGCAGCCGAAATCAATCGCGAACACCGTGAACAGGATGATGACGAACAGCGCCGATATGTCCGCATATTCCTGCAGGGACAGGGCGGTGCGGATCTCCTGCCCAAGCCCGCCCGCGCCGACGAAGCCGATGATCGATGAGGAGCGCACGTTGATCTCGAAGCGCAGCAGCGTGTAGCTGAGAATGTTGGGCAGCACCTGCGGGAACACGCCGTAGCGCATCTGTGCGAACCAGTCGCCGCCTGCGGCGCGAACGCCTTCCACGGGGCGCATGTCGGCGTTTTCGTTGACTTCGGCGTAGAGCTTGCCGAGCGCGCCGGTCGCGTGCAGCCCGATCGCGAGCACGCCCGCGAGCGGCCCGACCCCCAGGCAATAGACGAAGATCAGCGCCCAGACGAGTTCGGGCACGGTGCGCGCGATCTCGAGATAGCGCCGCGAGACCCAGTGCAGCCAGCGCGCGGGCGCGAGGTTGCGCGCGGCGGGGAAGCTCAGGACAAGCGCGCCGACGAAGCCGAGCAGGGTCGCCATGCAGGCGATCAGGATCGTCTCGACCAGCAATTGCAGCCAGACCCGCCAGCGCCAGAACCACTCGGCGAAATCGGCGGCGAGGCTCTCCCAGCGCAGCGTCGGCAGGAGCTTCCATACATACTCGCCGAGGCGCGGCAGGCCGGCCCAGACGATCCAGACGTCCTCGCCCCTGACCCGAACGGTCTTGAAGAAGTCGCCCAGCCATGCCGAGAGCAGCAGCAGGACGAGGATCGCGCCCGCGCCCACCGCCTGTTCGAGGCGCGCGCGGCGGCGGGCTTCGCGCCAGTCGATCTCGAAGGCGCGGATCGCGGGCGAGGCGGAGAGGGCGGCGTCGGTCATGGGAGCGCGCGGGGCCGGCGGGCGGCGCGAGGGCCGCCCGCCGCCGAGCCTCAGCCGCGGCGCTGGGCGCGCAGCCAGTTCTGCATGTCGACGATCCACTGGTAGCGGTCGTGGTCGACCTCGATCCAGCCGGCCTGCGTCGAGACCTCGCCGCCGGTCATCATCTTGAAGGCTTCGGGATCAGCGGTCACGATGTCCATGACAGCCGCCTTCATGTCCTGCTTGAGACCTTCGGGAAGGTTCGTTCGAGCGGTGAACGGGCCGGAGGTGATCTCGGGCGACTGCCAGATCGAACAGGCCTTGTCGGCGTCGATCATGCCCTTCCTGACCATGTTCTGGATCGCGCCGCTCGTCTCGTTGGTGGTGTAGGTCGCGGCGGCGTCGTAGGCGCCGTTCACCACGCCGATCACGCCGTTCTCGTGGCTGCCCGAGAACGGCGTCGCGGAGAAGTACGTCGCGGGGTCGATCTGCTCGCGCTCGATCAGGTTGTAGTAGGGCACCTGATAGCCCGAAGTCGAATCCGGGTCGGCGAAGGCGAGGACCTTGCCCTTCAGGTCGGCGAGCGTCTTGAAGGGGCCGTCGCACTGCGCCGCGATGATCGAGTAGTAGCCGGTCGAGCCGTCGTTCTGCCGGCGCGACAGGAGCGGCTCGACGCCCCCCTCCGTCTCGCTCCAGGCTGCCGCATAGGCCGACGAGCCGAGGAAGGCGAACTCGATCTGGTCGGCGGCGAGCGCCTGGATCACGCCGTCATAGGCCGAGGCGGTGAAGATCTCGACGTCCACGCCCAGCGTCTTCTCGAGATAGGCCTCGAAAGGCTGGTAGCGCTGGATGCGGTCCTTCTCGTTCTCGCCCGAAAGCACGCCGAAGCGGAGGGTCTTGAACTCGCTCTTCCAGTCCTCGGCGAGGGTGGGGGCGGCGATGGCGGCGACGGTCGCGGCGATGAGGCTGATGCGGATCATGTGTGGGCGTCCCTGTCTGGTTGATCGGGGGGCAGGCGTCCGGGGGGCAGGCGTCCGGGGGTCAGGCGTCCGGGGTCAGGCGTCCGGGGGTCAGGCGGCGGCGGTTCCGAGCGATGTCGAGGTCACGCGCTCGTTCAGCGCGTCGGCGCTCTCGACGCCGTAGATCTCTCGCACGCGCGCGTCGGTCAGCGCGCCTGCGGGGCCGTCGAACACCACGGCGCCGGCCCGCATCGCGAGGATGCGGTCGCAATAGGCGCGCGCGGTGTCGAGCGTGTGCAGGTTCACCAGCACGGTGATGCCGTCCTCGCGGTTGATCGCGCGCAGCGCGTCCATGACGCGGGTCGCGTTGGCGGGGTCGAGCGAGGCGATGGGCTCGTCGGCGAGCACGAGGCGCGGCTGCTGCACCAGCGCCTTGGCGATCGCCACCCGCTGCTGCTGCCCGCCCGAAAGCGTGCCCGCGCGTTGCAGGGCGTAGGCGGCCATGTCGAGCCGGTCGAGCGCGCGGATCGCCATGGCGCGCTCGGCGTCGGAGAAGCGCATCGCCATCGACGAGAAGAATCCGTGTTCGGACAGTCGTCCGATCAGCACGTTGGTCAGCACGTCGAGTCGGTCCACCAGATTGAACTGCTGGAAGATCATCGCGGACCGCGCGCGCCACTGCCGCAGCGCCCGGCCTCTCAGGGCGGTGACGTCGGTCTCGCCGAAGCGGATCGAACCCGCGCTGGGCTCGATCAGACGGTTGATCAGGCGCAGGAGCGTCGATTTTCCCGCGCCCGAGCGCCCGATCACGCCGACCATCTGACCCGCCGGCGCGCGGAAGGTGACGTCGTCGACCGCCGCGGCGGCCCCGAAGCGGCGCGTGAGACGTGTGATGACGAGTTCGCTGCTCATGTGTCTAGACATGGCATCCCGGCATGTCATGGGCGCGACGGGCGCATGAATTTTCCGCGTCGCCGCGCGGCGCGTTCCTGGGGTCACTCCGCGCCGCGCAGCGCGACCGTCCCGTCGCTGAAGATCTTGCGACCGGCGCGGAAAGCGGCGCGGACATGGCCGACGCCGGAATCGTCGGCGATCACGAGATCGGCGCGCAGCCCGGGCGCGATCGCGCCGCGGTCGGCAAGGCCCAGCGCCTTCGCCGGATTCGTCGTCGCGAGCCGCGTCGCTCCGGCGAGCCCGTCGGGGTCGCTGCGCGCGAGAACGAGGATCGCCGGCAGGATCGCCGAGGGGTGGTAGTCCGCAGCGAGGATGTCGAGAAGCCCCGCCGAATGGGCGTCGCGCGCGGACAGATTGCCCGAATAGCTCCGACCCCGCAGCGCGTTCGGCGCGCCCATCGCGACGGCCAGCCCCAGCCGGCGCGCCTCCGCCGCCGCCTCGGCTGTCACCGGGAACTCGCTGATCGTCGCGCCGAGGGCGCGCATCAGCGCCACCTTCTCGACCGTGTCGTCGTCATGGGAGGCGAGCGCGACGCCGTGTTCGGCGCAGACCCGCGCGACCGCGTCGAGCGTCGCCGCCATCCGCCCGGCATGGGCCTGCTTCTCGGCGATCCGCTCCCGCACCGCGATCTCGGCCTGCTCGGCGGTCAGCCCCTGCTCGCGCGCGGTCCTGCGCTTCAGCGCTTCGAGGTCGCGATACTGCCCTTGCCCCGGCGTGTGGTCGGTCAACGACACGAGGTCCACCGTGCCGTCGGCGATCAGCTCCTCCACCACGCCGAGCGCGTCGGGGAAGGTGATCTCGAAACGGGCGTGGACGCGGTGGTCGACCTTGAGGTCGGGCCGCATCGCCTTGAGCGCGCGCAGCATTTCGCGCGAATGGTCGTAGCTGCGCAGATGGCCGTAGGCCGATTTCGGATTGAAGCTCACGGCGGCGTAGGCGGTGGCGACGCCGGCGACCTTCAGGCGGCGGTCGAGGTCGCGCAGGCCGAGCTCCAACGGCATCCGCACGCCGGGGCGCGGCTCGACCTCGCGCTCGATCATGTCGCCATGCATGTCGATGAAGCCGGGCAGCAGCAGCAGACCGCCGCCCGACAGCGCCGCGCCGGCGACGGGTTCCTCGGCGATCTCGGCGATCGCGCCGTCCTCGACGCGGACCGAGCCCCGAGGCAGGACCCGGTCGGGCAGGACCACGCGGAAATCACTCAGCCACATGGGCGAACTCCTCCGGGCGCAGCGCGATCTCGCGGTCGATCAGGGGCCGCACGTCGGCGGGGTGATGGAAGACGCCGACGAGCGCCGCGCCCGCCGCCTTCAACTCGGCCAGCCGGACCGCCAGCGCCGCGCGGGCGCCCGCGTCGAGCGACGCCGTCGGCTCGTCGAGAAGCAACAGCCTGGGCGGACGGATCAGCGCCCGGGCGAGATTGACCTTCTGCTGTTCGCCGCCCGAGAAGGTCGAGGGATAGGCGCGCCAGAGCGCGGGCTTGACCCCGAAGGCCGAAAGCCAGCGCCGCGCCTCGTCGAGCGCCTCGGCGCTGTCCATGCCGGCTTGGAGCAGAGGCTCGGCCACAACGCCCTCAGCGGGAACGCGCGGGCGCGCAATCAGGAATTGGGTGACGAAGCCGATCTCGCGCCGCCGCAGGAAGGCCACGTCGACGTCGGCGGCGCAGGCGAGGTCGATCCGGCCCTCGCGCGCCTCGTACCAGACATGCCCGGCGACCGGCAGGCAGGAGCGGTAGAGCGTGCGCAGCAGCGTGGACTTGCCGACGCCGTTCGGTCCCGACAGCAGCAGGAACTCGCCTGGCCGGACCGAGAAGGACAGGTCGCGGAACGCGAGCAGGCTCTGGTCCAGATGGTGCATCCGGAAGGTCTTGGTCAGCCCTTCGACCGTCAGGATCGGGCGCATCGCGGCCTCACAGTTCGGCATGGACGAGTTGCTGGGTGTAGGGGTGCTGCGGATCGAGAAAGATCTGATCGGCGAGGCCCTCCTCGACCACTTCGCCACGGCGCATCACCATCACGCGGTCCGCCATCGTCCGGATCACGCCGAGATCGTGGCTGACGACCGCCATCGTGATCCGCCGCTCGCGCTGCAACCGCTTGAGCGTGTCGAGCACGAGGGCCTGCACGCTGACGTCGAGCCCGGTCGTCGGCTCGTCGAGCAGCAGAAGCGCGGGCTCCAGCGCGATGGCCTTGGCGAGCTGCACCCGCTGCTGCATCCCGCCCGACAGCTCCGCCGGCGGCGCGTCCATCCGCTCCAGCGGGAATTCCGACGCGTCGAGCGCCTCGCGCGCCCGACTTCGCAGCGCCGCGAAGCGCCGCTCGCCCGCGATCAGCAGCCGCTCGGCGACATTGCCCGAGGAGGTGTGGCGCATCAGCAGCCCGAGATGAGGATTCTGATAGACGATCCCCACATGGCGCGCGCAGAGCATCCGGCGGGCGTGGCGGTCGAGCGCGAAGAGGTTTTCGGGGGTTCCCGGCAGATCGAGCCGGTAGGCGCCCGCGTCGGGCGTCTCTTCGAGGTTGAGCATCCGCAGCAAGGTCGACTTGCCCGAGCCGCTCTCGCCGACGACGCCGAGCACTTCGCCCGCATGCACGCTCAGCGACACGTCCCGCAGCGCGACGACGTCGCCATAGCGCTTCGAGACGCCCGACAGCGCGACGCGCGGCGGCTGCGTCACAAGCCGCGGCGCCTCGCGCGGCGAAGCCGCGCCCGCAGAGGCCGTCATCGCCGCATCCTCCCCTCGACATACCAGGTCGCGCCGATCTCGACCGACTCGCCGTCGCCGTCGCCGTCGCCGTCGCGGGCGCGGATCGCCTTGACGCCGAGATGGCTGTCGGAGACCTCGTGCTCCGCCCCGCCATCCGCGCGCGGGATCTCGTTCATGAAGAACCCGCTCAGCCCGGAGCGGCGGCAGGTCAGTCCGGCGTGGTCCTCGATCCGGTAGGGGATGTCGGAGAACACCAGCGGCTCGACCCGCGTGAAGGGCGGCACGGCGTAGAGGCGCTTCTCGCGCCCGGCCGCCAGGATCGTCAGATGGCGGGCCATGTGCAGCTTGGGCAGGTCCCAGCGCGGGATCGGCGACGGCGTCATCACATGGCGCCCATTGACCAGCGCGGGATAGGACGCGCCCTGCATCACCCGGCCGGAGCGCACGATCTGCTCGTAGAGCGTCAGCCAGAGCCGCCCGTAATCGGCGTCGGCGTGCATCCGCCGGGCGACCGACATGTTCGGCTCGACCGGGCGCAGCGGTTCGGGGTTCGGGACCTGCAGCACGAGGATCTGGTCGGGGCGCAGGATCTCCTCGGGGATGCGGTGGCGCGACTGGATCAGCGTCGCCGCCTGCGTGTCCAGCGTGGTCGCCGCGCCCGAGACGCGCGCGATGAAGGAGCGGATCGAGGCGGCGTTGACGCTGTCGTCCGCGCCCTGGTCGATCACCTTGACCACATGGCGCGGGGTCGCGAGCGTGAGCGAGACTTGCAGCCCCCCCGTGCCCCAACCGCGCGCGATGGGCACTTCGCGGCTGGCGTAGGGCACCTGGCAACCCGGGATCGCCACCGCCTTGATCAGCCGGCGGCGGATCTCGCGCTTGGCCGAGGCGTCGAGAAAGCCGTAGGCGTAGGGCCGCCAGCTGCGGGCGAGGGCGGCGAGCGTCATGCGGGCTCCTGCGCGGGGGCGCTTTCGGCGGCTGAAGGCGCGGGGTCGGCCTTCGCCGCGGGGTCGATGGCCGCCGCGCCGCGCAGGGCGTCGAGCGCGGACTGGAACGTTACGTAATGCGGCAGCTTGAAGTGGATGCAGAAGCCCGACGCCTCCACCGGTTCGGTGTGGTAGAGCGTGAATTCCTCGTTCACCGGCGACGTTTTCGGCGCGCCGGCGGCGTTCAGGTCGAGCGTCGCCGCGGCGATCACCTTGACCTCGTTCCAGCCAAGCGTCGCGGCGAAGCCCAGCGTCAGCCCGCCCGCGCTCTTCGCCGTCACGACTTCCGCCTGGCTGGCGCGCACGCGACCGGCGCGGAAGACGACGCCGCTTGGATGGCGCACGCGCAGATCGGCCTCCGACAGGCGCAACTCGTTCACCGTGGGATGCGCGTTGCCGTAGCCGCGCATCGCCGCGTAGCCGAGCGTGAGCAGCCCCCCGGTGTCGGCCCGCGCGAGGCTCTGGAGCGCGTGCGCCCGGCTGGCGGGGAACAGCAGCGGCTCGCGCGTGACGTCGGGAATGTCGTCCTTCTCGACCGGTTGCGCTTCAATTTCTGCGACCAGACCCTGCGCCTTCTGCCAGCGCGCGAGCGAGGGGTGGCGGGCCGGCGCCGGGCGCGGCGCGGGCGCCACCGGCTCGGGCGCGAAGGTCCGCCCGTCGAGCACTTCGGTCGCCAGAACCCGGTGACTGTAATCGAGCGTCGGCCCGAGGATCTGGCCGCCGGGAATCTCCTTGAACGCCGCCGAGATGCGGCGATGCGTGAAGCTCTCCTCCTGCCGGACGGGTTCGGCGATCTGCAGGCGCGGCTGAGTGGTGCGCCAGGCCCGCAGCAGCAGGATCGCCTCGTATAGATCGCCCGCCGACTGCGCGAGCGCCAGCGCCGCCAGATCGGGCGCGTAGAGCGACGCCTCGCCCATCACGCGGTCGATCAGGTCGGGCAGCGCGGCTTCGAGCTCGGCCACGCGGGCGGGCGTGATCGCGCCGGCCCGCGCGCGGTGCATCCGCTCGGCCTGCTCGATGGCGCGTTCGCCGCCGCGCGCCGCGACATAGGCCATGGTCAGAGCTCCTCGATCCGGGTGGAGCGCGGAATCGCGGCGATCCTGTCGCCGTCGACGAAGATCATCTCGATCCCGAGCGGATAGCGGCAGAGCGCGGCGCGCGCCGCCCAGACCCCCGGATGGACCCCGCCGAGCCGCAGCAGCGCCTCGGTCTCGATCCCCGGCCCGACGAGCCGCAACGCCGGCCCGGCCCCGATGCGCGCCGGCGCGACGATCGTGGCGCCCGCGTCGGGGTAGAGCGGATCGCCCGCCGCCGCCTCGGCGAGCCGCGTCGCGGCGGCGGCGCTGTCGAGGGAGAGGAACACATGTCCGGACTGGCCGAGCGGCGCGGCGACCGCGCCGGTCCTGTGGATCACGTCCCGCAGGGCGTCGTCGCCGGGCCATCCCTCTTCGGCCCAGACGCGGCACTCCCGGTCGAGCAGCGCCAGCGCAAGCGGCGCGGGGCCCGGCTCGGGCATGCGGTGGACGCTCCCCGGCCGCGCCAGCGCGGCGAGCAGCGCGGCGAAGGTCGCATTGTCGCGGATCTCGGCGGCGTCGGGAGCGGGCGGCGCGGCGGGCTGAAGGATCGGCGCGAAGGCGATGGCGGCGTCGATGTCGGGGCCGGCCATCAGAACGTCTCCATCTCGACGCGGGTCGCCTCGATCCGGCGCAGGAGCGCGTCCTCCGCCTCGGCGATCTCGGCCGCCGCGGCGGCGAGGAAAGCTTCGAGCCGGTCCGTCTCGACGCCCGCCGCCCGCGCCGCGTCGATCACCGCCATCGCCATGGCGCGCTCGAGGTCATGCCCGATCACCATGCCGTAGCCCTCGACGCCGAAGGCCGGGAGCCGCAAATGCGCTTCCGCCGCCAGCACGTCGCCGAGCAGAAAATCGGTCTCCCGCACCGTGTCGCGCATCGGCAGCGTCACGAGGCCGGAGCGGCTCTCGATCACCTCGACCGCGCCGAGCAGCGGAAGGATCGCCTCGGCCTCGGCCTTCAGCTTCGCGGGGTCCATCGCGGCCAGGGTTTCGAGGGCCGCGACATGGCGGAGGGCGGCCTCGTCAGACATCGCCGCCGCCCGTCTCGCCGTAGGCCTCGATGAACGCGTCGATCCCGAGGCGGCGTATGTCGGGCAGGCGCGCGCGCAGCGCCTCATGGGGCCAGTCCCACCACGCCATGGCCATCAGCGCCTCGGCCTGACTCTCGGTGAAGCGCCGGCGGATCGGGCGCGCCGGCACGCCGCCGACGATCACATAGGGGGGGACGTCCTTCGAGACGACCGCCCCCGCCCCGATCACCGCGCCGTCGCCCACCGTGACGCCGGGCAGCACGGTCGCGCCATGCCCGATCCAGACGTCGTTTCCGATGGTCGTCCAATGCGACTTGCGCCAGGCGAAGAACTCCGCGTCGTCCTCGCCGAGATCGTACTGCGCAGAGCGATAGGTGAAATGGTGCTGGCAGGCCCGCCAGGTCGCGTGATTGCCCGGATTGATCCGCGCGCCCTCGGCGATCGAGCAGAACTTGCCGAAGGTCGACCAGACGACATTGCCGTCGCGCACGATGTAGGAGTAGTCGCCGAACTCGACTTCCCGCATGGTCACGCCGGCCTGGATCTCGGTCCAGCGCCCGAGCGCGCAGTCGATCACGGTCGCCGTGGGATGCACGGTCGGCGCTTCGCTCAATCGTTTCACGTCGTCTGCTCCGGATGCGCGCGCCGGGTGCGCAGGCCGTCTCCGCGAATCGCCCGAGGGTCCGGACAGCGCGCCGCCCCGGAGCGAAGCCCGCCTGTGGCGGCGCCCTGCCGGGTCCGCGACGCAGGCGGCCTCGATCCGGCGGGAACGTGCATGGGCCTCTCTCCTCCGACGTCGAAGCTTAGACGGGCCTTCGACGACGTTTGCGCGACATGCGCGACAAGCTTTCGCGAATTGCGCGGACCGCCCGAGGCGGGGACCTGCGCGTTCGGGCGCCGGAGCGCGCGACCCCGAGGCTGCGATGTCCGTCGATCCCGGCGTTCCAAATCCCTTCCGCAGGGCCGTTCGCGGCGCGTTCGACCGCTCCGAGCGGCATATCGGACTGGTCGTCGCCGATACGTCCTCCGTTCGTGGGCGTTTGGACGCAGGCCGCAGCTGCCCGCGGGCGGCGTCGCATCCCGGCAGGGCGCATCCGACGTGGTCGCCGTCGCGCATGAGCGCAGCGCCCCGACGTCCCCGCCGCTGCGATGGCGCGTGACGCGCGGAGGATACGCGTCGGCGCGATGCGGCGGCGAGAAAGCCCCCGATGGACATGCGCGGGGAAAGACGCGCTTCTCGGAAAGTTTCGCATCCAGATCGACCGCGCTGGAAAGGAGGCCGTCGCCTTCCCGGCGCTCGCCCTCTCCGATCGGACCCGCGCCGGCCCCGGCGATCAGGCCGTGCTCGATCCGGGGCGCGCCGCGCATCTCCCCGCGGGCGTCGCGAAGGTCGCTCGCCGGAATGCGACCGCAGGCGGCTCGGCTCCCTGCGCGGCGCGACCCGCCGCCCGGGCGACGCGCGCGCCGCTCATCCGCCCTTCCGCGTCGGCGCTGACCTGCCGCTCGAACGCGTCGCCATGCGCGCCCACGAGCGCCGGCGCGGCGATCAGGCCGCGTCCGTCGATGACGAGCGCGCCGCGCTCGGCGGGCCCGTCCGGCCGCGCGATCTCGCCGCCGGCCATGGTCAGCGCGCCGTCGACGAGGCCGTCCGGCGTCGGCAAGGCCGCGTTCTCGATCACGATCGGCGGAAGATCGGCGTCGGCGGCGTCGCCTTCGCCGTCGTCGCCTCGGATGTCCGGGGGTCCTTCCTGCGAGATCGAGACGGCGGTCGCGACCCGCTTCGGCGACCCGCGGCGCCCGGACCTGCGGCGGCGCGCGCCGGCGGCGGCATCCGACTTCCGTCTAAGGCGGTCCTGAAAGGGCTTGCCGCAGGGCGATGCGCGCCGCTTCAATGCCCGCGGCGGTTGCGAGCGCGACCGACAAGCGCCGACCTGCATCATCGCCCCGACACGCAACATGGAGATCGCGATGCCTCTCGACGCCGGAAAACACCCCACGCGCCACGCCCGCCTGATCGCATGGGTCGAGGAGATGGCGGCCCTCTGCCAGCCCGACGCCGTCCGCTGGGCCGACGGCTCGGACGCCGAATGGGACGAGCTGACCCAGCTGATGGTCGACGGCGGAACCTTCATTCGCCTCAACCCCGAGAAGCGCCCCAACTCCTTCCTCTGCCGCTCCGACCCGCGCGACGTCGCCCGCGTCGAGGACCGCACCTATATCTGCTCCAGCAACAAGAACGACGCCGGCCCGACCAACAACTGGGCGCCTCCCGGCGAGATGAAGGACAAGCTGCGCGGGCTGTTCAAGGGCTGCATGCGTGGGCGCATCATGTATGTGATCCCGTTCTCGATGGGTCCGCTGGGCTCGGACATCGCGCAGATCGGGATCGAAATCACCGACAGCCCCTATGTCGTCGTCAACATGCGGATCATGACGCGGATGGGCCAGGCCGTCCTAGACGTCCTCGGCCCCGAGGGCGCCTTCGTGCCGTGCCTGCATTCGGTGGGGCAGCCGCTCGAGCCCGGGCAGGCCGACGTCGCCTGGCCCTGCGACCCGCCCAACACCCACATCGTGCATTTCCCGGAGGAACGCACGATCTGGTCCTACGGCTCGGGCTATGGCGGCAACGCGCTGCTCGGCAAGAAGTGCTTCGCGCTGCGCATCGCCTCGGTGATGGCGCGCGACGAGGGCTGGCTGGCCGAGCACATGCTCATCCTCGGCGTCGAGAGCCCCAAGGGCGAAAAGACCTATGTCGCGGCCGCCTTCCCGTCGGCTTGCGGCAAGACCAATTTCGCTATGATGGTCCCGCCCGAGGGCTTCGAGGGCTGGAAAGTCCTGACCGTCGGCGACGACATCGCCTGGATCAAGCCCGACGCCGACGGCGTGCTGCGCGCGATCAACCCTGAAGCCGGCTTCTTCGGCGTCGCCCCCGGCACCTCGATGAAGACCAACCCCAACGCGATCAAGACCCTGCACGCCAACTGCATCTACACCAACGTCGCCTTGACCGACGACGGCGACATCTGGTGGGAAGGCCTCAGCGAGCCGCCGGCGCATCTGATCGACTGGAAGGGGCAGGACTGGACGCCCGATTGCGGTCGCCTAGCCGCCCATCCCAACTCGCGCTTCACCGCCCCCGCGAACCAGTGCCCGACCATCGATCCGGCCTGGGAGGACCCCAAGGGCGTGCCGATCGCGGCCTTCATGTTCGGTGGGCGCATGAGCAAGAGCACGCCGCTGGTCTATCAGGCGTTCAACTGGAGCCATGGCGTCTACAACGCCGCCGTGATGGGCTCGGAAGCCACCGCCGCCGCCGTCGGCCAGGCCGCGATGCGGCGCGATCCGATGGCGATGCTGCCGTTCTGCGGCTACAACATGGCCGATTATTTCGCCCATTGGCTCGACCTGGGCCGCCACATCCCCAACCCGCCGCGCATCTTCCGCGTCAACTGGTTCCGCAAGGACGACGACGGCAAGTTCATCTGGCCCGGCTTCGGCCAGAACATGCGCGTGCTGAAATGGGTGGTCGACCGCGTGCATGGACGCACCACGCCGGTCGAAAGCCCGCTGGGCTGGATGCCGCGCTACGAGGACATCGAGTGGACCGGCCTCGATTTCCCGCGCGCCACCTATTACGAGTTGATGACGGTGGATCGCGATCCCGGAACCGCCGAGGCGCACGACCACGAGAAGCTGTTCGACCGCTTCTTCGACCGGCTGCCCAAGGAGTTCATCTACGAGCGCGAATTGCTGCGCTCGCGGCTGTGGCGCTCGCCCGAGCATTGGGGCCTCGTGCACGAACGCTGACAAGGCGCGCGGCGCGGGGGCTTCCGCCTCCGCGCCCACCCGGCTAGGCTCGGGTCGTCCTACCCGACGGAGCCCCCAGATGTCCGATCTCGACGCCGCCCTCGCCCGCCTCGACGCCGACCGCGAGGGGGCGCTCGCGCGGCTGTTCGACTGGCTGCGCATCCCCTCGATCTCGACCGACCCGGCCCATGCGCCCGACTGCCGCCGCGCCGCCGACTGGCTGGTCGCCGATCTGCGGAGCATGGGCTTCGAGGCCGAGGCCCATCCCACCGCCGGCCACCCCATCGTCGTCGCGCATCGCCGCAAGGAAGGGCCGTCGGCGCTGTTCTACGGGCATTACGACGTGCAGCCGGTCGACCCTCTGGAGCTGTGGGAGCGCGACCCGTTCGACCCGGTCCTCGCCGCGCGCCCCGACGGCGCGCAGGAGATCCGGGCGCGCGGGGCGTCCGACGACAAGGGCCAGGTGATGACCTTCGTCGAGGCCTGCCGGGCGTGGCTGGCGGCGACGGGCGACCTGCCGATCTCGGTGTCGCTGCTGATCGAGGGCGAGGAGGAATCGGGCGGCGAGCATCTGCCCGGCTTCATGCAGGCGCACAAGGACGCGTTGCGCGCCGATATCGGGCTGATCTGCGACACCGGCATGTGGAGCCCGGAGGCGCCGGCGATCACCACCATGCTGCGCGGCCTGTGCGGCGAGGAGATCGTGATAACCGCCGCCGACCGCGACCTGCATTCCGGCCATTTCGGCTCGGCCGCCGCGAACCCCAACCGCGTCCTCGCGCGAATCCTCGCCGACCTGCACGACGCGGACGGGCGGGTGACGATCCCCGGCTTCTACGAAGGCGCGCCCGAACTGCCCGAGACGCTGCGGGCGCAATGGGCGGCGCTCGGCTTCGACGAGGCGGCGTTTCTGGGGCAGGTGGGGCTGAGCATTCCCGCCGGCGAGCGGGGCCGCAGCGCGCTCGAGCAGACATGGTCGCGCCCCACCGCCGAGATCAACGGCATGGGCGGCGGCTATCAGGGGCCGGGCTTCAAGACGGTGATTCCGTCCAAGGCGTCGGCTAAAGTCAGCTTCCGGCTGGTGTTCGACCAGGACCCGCACGCGATCCGGGCCGCCTTCCGCGATTTCGTCCGCGCCCGCGTTCCTGCGGACTGCACCGTGGATTTCATCGAGCACGGGTCGGGCAGGGCGGTCGCCTTCCCCGTGGACGACCCGGCGTTCGAGAAGGCGCGCGCCGCTCTGTCGGCGGAATGGGGGCGCGAGGCGGCCTTCATCGGGGCGGGCGGCTCGATCCCGGTGACGCGCGAGTTCAAGGACGTGCTGGGCATGGACGTGATCCTCGCCGGCTTCGCGCTGGAGGACGACCGCATCCACAGCCCCAACGAGAAATACGATCTGCGCTGCTTCCAGAAGGGCGCGCGCTCCTGGGCGCGGGTGCTGGCGGCGCTGGCGGGCTGACCTGGGCGGGGGAGGGGGCTCAGAAAAGCCCTTCCGCCGCCCCTTCCGCCGACCAGATGCGCACGCCGCGCGCCTGCGCCGCGGCGTCCGCCGGGAAGGCGCGGTCGGCGCGGATGCGCACCGGGCCGGGGCGGGGTTCGACGCCCTGCGGCGGCACGGCGACGAAGTCGTATTCCAGCATCCCGTCCGCCGAGACCGCCGGGTCGCGAGGGCGCAGCTGCGGCGCCGACCATCCCACAGTCGGAACGCGCCCGAACACGCTGAGCGCGAAGCCGTCGCGCGTGCGGCCGAGCTCCATCGCCTCGATCTGCGCCACCGGAGCGCGCAACCCGTCGAGATAGCGCTGCGCGAGGGCTGGGTCGGGCGGGTCGGAGAGATTCCCGCCGACCGTGCATCCCGCCGCAATCGATGCGGCCAGCGCCGCCGTCAGAACCGCAGCCCGTCCGCGCCTCGCACTCACCGCCGCCATCTCACCCTCTCCGCCGAAACCTTGGGGCGCGACCTAACCCGATATCGCGCGCGGTGAAAAGCGCTCTGGACCGCGGCGGCGCGCGCGCCTAAGTCCGGGTGAGGCAGGGAGGGGCTCATGAGCACTCAGCGCGGCTTCGAGGAGATCGCCGAGGACATGGCGTTTCTCGACGACTGGGAGGACCGCTACCGCTACGTCATCGAGCTCGGCAAGGCGATGCCGCCGCTCGACGAGGCGCTGCGCACGCCGGGCGCGAAGGTGGACGGCTGCGCCAGCCAGGTCTGGATCGTCCCGGCGTTGCGCGAGGGCCGCGTCGCCTTCGACGGCGACAGCGACGCGATGATCGTGCGCGGGCTGATCGCGGTGCTGCGCGCGCTCTATTGCGGGCGCACGCCGCAGGAGGCGGCGGCGCTCGACGCGCAGGCGGCGCTCGCCAGGCTCGGGCTCGATCAGGCGCTGTCGGCGCAGCGCTCGAACGGCCTGCGCGCGATGGTGGACCGGCTGCGCGCCTTCGCGACGGAGGCGCAGGCGGCGTGAGCGCGGCGACCCGGCCCGGCGCGTCAGCGATTTCTTCACGGCGCGGCGGCAGGGTCGCCCGCGGGCGGGCCGCAGGGCGCGCCGTGACGGGAGGGGGCGGGGCGATGCGGGACGCGCCGGAAGCGGATCAGGCGCCGCCGGACGAGGCGGCGCTTCTGCGACGCGGCCTGCCCGCGCCGCTGCGGCCCGATCCCTCGCCCGAGCGGGTGATGTTCGTGGCCTGCGGAGCGCTCGCGCCCGACCTTCTCGCGCTGAAGACGGCGAACGGCTGGGACCATGTCGATCTCGACTGTCTGCCCGCGATCCTGCACAGCGCGCCCGAGCGCATCCCCGAGGCGCTGCGCCTGCGGCTGCGCGCCGCCCGCGCGCGCGGCTACGGGCGCGTCGTCGCGGTGTTCGGCGATTGCGGGACCGGCGGGCGGCTCGACGTCGTCTGCGCCGAGGAAGGCGTCGAGCGCCTGCCGGGGCCGGATTGCCAGGCGGTCTTCGCCGGGCGCGACGCTTTCGCCGCAGCCGTCGCCGCCGAGCCCGACGCGTTCCACCTCACCGATTTCCTCGCGCGCCATTTCGACGCGATCTTCTGGCGCGGCATGGGGCTCGACCGTCACCCCGAACTGCGCGAGATGCTGTTCGGCCACTTCACCGTTCTCGTGCATCTGGCGCAGACCGACGACGCGGCGACCGACGCCGCCGCGCGCGAGGCCGCCCGCAAGCTGGGCCTGCGCTTTTCGCGCCGCTTCACCGGGCGCGCGGCGCTGGAGGCGGATCTGGCGGGCTTCGTCGCCCGCCCGGGCGCGCGCTGAGATGGCGCAGCCGGCGGCGCCGGAAGCGCTGTTCTACCACCTGACCGCCCGTCCGCTCGAGCAGGCGGCGCCGGAAATCCTCGAGAAATGCCTTGAACGCGGCTGGCGGGTGACGCTGCGCGCCGGCTCGCGCGCCCGCGTCGAGGCGCTGAACGCCCATCTGTGGACCTATCGCGACGACGCCTTCCTGCCGCATGGCGACGCGTCGGACGGCGCCGCCGACCGCCAGCCGATCTATCTCACCGACGGCCCCGAGACCCCGAACGCGCCGGAGGTGCTGATGCTGGTGGACGGCGCGCAGGCCGCGCCGGGCGAATGGACGGCGCACCGCCGGGTCGTGCTGATGTTCGACGGCTGGGACGAGGCGGCGGTCGCCGCCGCGCGCGCCGCCTGGCGCGAGGCCGTCGCCGCCGGCGCCGCCGCGACCTACTGGGCGCAGGACGCGGGCGGGCGCTGGACGCGCAAGGCGCAAGCCTGAAAGGGCTTTCTCCCCCGGCGCGCGCGGCCTATATGGCGCGCATGCTCGACGCGATCCGCAAATTCTTCGCCGCGCCTGAAGCCGCCGCCGCAGCCGACGACCCCGTCGTGGCGGTCGCAGCGCTGCTGGTGGAGCTCGCGCGGGCCGACGCCGACTACACCGACGCCGAGCGCGTCGTCGTCGAGCATCTTCTCGCAGGGCTGTTCGATCTCGACGCGGCCGAGGCGCGGCGGGCGCGGCTCGACGGCGAGGCGGCGCAGGCGCGCGCCGCCGACCTCGTGCGCTTCACCCGCGTGGTCAAGACGCAGCTGTCCGAGGCCGACCGCGTCGCGCTGATGGAAGGGCTCTGGAGCGTGGCGCTGAGCGACGGAACCCGCGATCCGCACGAGGACGCGCTGCTGCGCAAGCTCGCCCCCCTGATCGCCGTGACCGACCGCGACAGCGCCGAGGCGCGGATGCGCGCGCTCGCGCGCGGCGCCGGAACCGACGGCGGAGCTTGCTGATCGGCGCCCGCGCGGCCCGTCCCGAGGCTGCGACTCCGGCGATCGCGCGAACCTGTTCGATGGAGTCCTCTGGCGATCTTGGCGGAGGGTCTTCAACCACTTGGCCGCCCGGCGCCCCGCTTGAGCGCCCGACGCGGCTTCGCCGCGCCGCAGCGATGAGTTGACAGGCCCCCGGCCCGCGCCCATTTTCCGCCCCCGCGCCGGTCCGGCGCCCGGGAGAGCGGTCGGTCATGCCTGTCGTCGTCGTCGAATCGCCCGCCAAGGCCAAGACCATCAACGCCTATCTCGGCGCGGGCTACACCGTGCTCGCCTCCTACGGCCATGTGCGCGACCTGCCGCGCAAGGACGGCTCGGTCGATCCCGAGGCGGATTTCGCGATGATCTGGGAGGTCGACCCGAAATCCGCCAAGCATGTCCGCGCCATCGCCGACGCCGTGAAGGCGGACGGCGCGCTGATCCTCGCCACCGACCCCGACCGCGAGGGCGAGGCGATCTCGTGGCACCTGCTCGAGGCGCTGCGCGCGCGCAAGGCGCTGAAGAAGGACGCCCCTGTCAGCCGCGTCGTGTTCAACGCGATCACCAAGGCGGCGGTGACGGCGGCGATGAAGGCCCCGCGCGAGATCGACCAGCCGTTGGTCGACGCCTATCTGGCGCGGCGCGCTCTCGACTATCTGGTGGGCTTCACGCTTTCGCCCGTGCTCTGGCGCAAGCTGCCCGGGGCCAAGTCGGCGGGGCGCGTGCAGTCGGTCGCGCTGCGGCTGATCGTGCAGCGCGAGATGGAGATCGAGGCGTTCCGCCCGCGCGAGTTCTGGACCGTGAAGGCCGAGCTGCGCACGCCGATGGGCGAGGCCTACGCCGCCCGCCTCACGGCGCTGGACGGGCGCAAGCTCGACAAGTTCGACCTCGCCGACCGGGCGGCGGCGCGCGCGGCGGTGGATGCGGTCGCCGGCGCCGAGCTGACCGTGCGCTCGGTCGAGGCCAAGCCCGCGACGCGCAACCCCTATCCGCCCTTCATGACCTCCACGCTCCAGCAGGAGGCCAGCCGCAAGCTCGGCTTCGGCGCCAAGCAGACGATGAGCACGGCGCAGCGGCTCTACGAGGCCGGCCACATCACCTACATGCGCACCGACGGGCTCGACATGGCGCCCGAGGCGGTCACCGCCGCCCGCGCCGCCATCGCCGCCCGCTTCGGCACGAACTACCTCCCCGGTGCGCCGCGCCTCTACAAGACCAAGGCCAAGAACGCGCAGGAAGCGCATGAGTGCATCCGCCCCACGGCGATGGACCGGGCGCCAGAGGACATCAAGGGGCTGGAGAGCGACCAGCGTCGCCTCTACGAGCTGATCTGGAAGCGCGCTCTCGCCAGCCAGATGGAATCGGCGCGGCTGGAGCGCACGACAGTGGAGATCGCCGGCGGGCGCGTCGGCCTGCGCGCGACCGGACAGGTCGTGAAGTTCGACGGCTTCCTCAAGGTCTATGAGGAGGGCCGCGACGACGAGGAAGGCGAGGACGGCGCGCGCCTGCCCGCCATCCGCGAGGGCGAGGCGGCCCTCGTCCCGCCCTTCGCGCAATCGGCGCTGGCGGGCGAAGCCGGCAAGCTGGCCGAGCGCGAGGGCGACGCGCCCTTCGAGGCCGCCGACAAGGCCGTGCTCGGCGTCCAGAGCCACACCCAGCCGCCGCCGCGCTACACCGAGGCGACGCTGGTGAAGCGCATGGAGGAGCTCGGCATCGGCCGCCCCTCCACCTACGCCTCGATCATCGACACCATCGAGACCCGCGAATACGTCCGCAAGGACAAGAACAGGCTGATCCCCGAGGACAAGGGCCGCCTCGTGATCGCCTTTCTCGAAAACTATTTCCCGAAATACGTCGAATACGACTTCACCGCCGGGCTCGAAGAGGAGCTTGACGACGTGTCCGGCGGGCGCGCCGACTGGAAGCAGCTGCTGCGCGACTTCTGGCGCGACTTCACCGGCGCGGTGGACGAGACGAAAGAGCTGCGCATCTCCGAAGTGATCGAGAAGATCAACGAGGCGCTGGCGCCGCACCTCTTTCCCGACCGCGGCGACGGCTCCAACCCCCGCGCCTGCCCGACTTGCGGGGCGGGGCTCCTGAGCCTCAAGACCGGCAAGTTCGGCGCTTTCATCGGCTGCTCGAACTACCCCGAGTGCAAATACACCCGACCCTTGGGCGGGGAGCAGGACGGCCCGGCGGAGGCGGCGGGCGACGGCAAGCTGCTCGGCCACGACCCCGAGGGCCGGCCCGTCACGCTCCGGCTCGGCCGCTTCGGCCCCTATGTCCAGCTCGGCGAGCAGGAGGAGGGCGGCGACAAGCCCAAGCGCGCCTCGATCCCCAAGGGGGTCGACGCGGCGACGCTCGATCTGGCGCGCGCGCTCGATCTGCTGGCGCTGCCCCGCCTGATCGGCATGCACCCCGAAGACGGCGAGAAGGTCGAGGCGGGCATCGGGCGCTTCGGGCCTTACGTCAAATCCGGCAAGACCTATGCGAGCATCCCCGCCGGCGAGGACGTGCTGACCATCGGCATGAACCGCGCCGTCGACCTGATCGCCCAGAAGCGCGCGGGCGGCGGGCGGCGCGGCGCGGCGGAGCCCTTGCGGATGCTCGGCCAGCACCCCGACGGCGGAGACGTGGCGCTGTTCGCGGGCCGCTACGGCGCTTACGTCAAATGGGGCAAGGTCAACGCCACCCTGCCGAAGGAGACGCCGCCCGAGGCCGCCACGCTCGACGAGGCGCTCGCGCTGATCGCCGCCAAGGCCCCGGCGAAGAAGGCCCCGGCGAAGAAGGCCCCGGCGAAGAAGGCGGCGGCGAAGAAACCCGCTGCGAAGAAGACCGCGGCGAAAAAACCGGCTGCGAAAAAACCGGCTGCGAAAAAACCGGCTGCGGGGAAGGATGCCGCCCCGCAGGGCGATGGACAGGCGGCGGACTTGATCGGCGACGGGACCGACGCAGATAGTTCGGCATGATCCGAGCCGCCGCACTCTGCCTCGCCCTGTTCGCAGCCGCCCCTGCATCCGCTCAGCCGGCGCAGGCGGCGACGACGCCCTTCGTGGAGACCCGCACGCTCGTCCTCGCCCATGACGGGCGCGAGCGCAGCGCGATCATGGACGCCGCCCCCGATCTGCGCGACGCGCCGGTTCTGGTGGCGCTGCATGGCGGCATCGGCTCTGCGGGCTACATCCGCCGCCGCGCGGGCGTCACGCTCGCCCGGCGCGGCTGGGTGGTGCTCTGGCCCGAGGCGGTGGACGACTGGAGCGACGGGCGCGTCGACGCTAGCGGGCGCCCCTTCTCCGAGGTGGACGACGTCGGCTTCCTGCGCGCGCTGATCGAGGCGCTCGCCGCAGAGGGAACAGTCGATCCCGACCGCGTGTTCTTCGCCGGCCCCTCGATCGGCGGCATGATGACCCTGCGGATGCTCTGCGAGGCGCCCGATCTCGTGGCGGGCGCCGCAATCGCCATCGCCGCAGCGCCCATAGGGCTGGACTGCCCGGACGGTCCGCCCCGCCCGGTGCTCTATCTGCACGGCACGGCGGACGCCATCGTGCCGGAGGAAGGGGGCCGGATCGCCGGTTCGTTCCTGCTCGCCCGCGACCGCGGCTCGGCGGAGCCGGTCGCCGACACGCTCGCCCGCCTCGCCGCGCGCAACCGCTGCGACGGCTTCGCCGAGACGGCGCTGCCCGACCGCGTCGCCGACGACGGCAGCCGCGTGCTGCGCCGCGACTATCTCGGCTGCGCCGCGCCGCTTCGCCATTTCGTCGTCGAGGGCGGCGGGCACAGCTGGCCGGGCATGCGGCGCTCCGCGATGGGCGAGGCGCTGATCGGGGCGACCAATCAGGACATCTCGGCCACCGCCGAGATCGAGCGCTTCTTCGCCGAGATCGCCGCGCAGGGCGGATGACCGAAGCCCCGCCGCGTGCTAGAGCCCGAAGGGCGAGGGGCGCGCGACCAGCCCTCGCCGCCTGACCCGGTCGACCGATTTGCGAGCGCGCATGCCCCTCCCCGACAAGGACGCGCTGCTGCGCTGGATCCGAGAGAACCCCACGCACGCCTCCAAGCGCGACATCGCCCGCGCCTTCGACCTCAAGGGCGCCGACCGGATCGAACTCAAGCGCCTTCTGCGCGAACTGACCGAAGCCGGCGCCATCGACCGCAGCGCCAGGCGCTTTCGCCCGCCCGGCCATCTGCCCCCCGCGACCGTGCTGGTCGGAGACCGGATCGACCGCGACGGCGATCTGCTCGCCCGTCCGCTGCAATGGTCCGAACCCGGCGCGCCGCCGCCGATCCTCTACATCCCCCGCAAGGGCGACGCGGCGCTCGGGCCCGGCGACCGCTTCCTCGCCAAGCTCGCCCCGATCCACGAGGAGGACGGCCTGCGCTACGAGGCGCGGCTGATCCGCAAGCTGCAGGCCGGCGCGCCGCGCGCGCTCGGCGTGATCCGGCTGAGCGACGGCGGCGGGCGGGTCGTCCCCGTCGACAAGCGCGGCGAGGAGATGCGCGTCGAGCATCACGACCTCTGCGGCGCCGAGGAGGGCGAACTCGTCGAAGTCGAGGCGCTGGGCCCCGCGCGGCTCGGGCTGCGGCGGGTGCGGGTGGTCGAGCGGCTCGGCGACCCGTTCGGCCCGCGCGCCGTGTCGCTCATCGCCATCCACCAGCATCAGATCCCGACCGCCTTTCCCGCCGACGCGCTCGCCGAGGCCGAGGCCGCGCAACCCGCCTCGCTCGCAGGCCGGCTCGACCTGCGCGAGACGCCCCTTCTGACCATCGACCCGCCCGACGCGCGGGACCATGACGACGCGGTTGCGGCCCTGCCCGACGACGCGCCCGACAATCCCGGCGGCTGGCGCGTCTGGGTCGCCATCGCCGACGTGGCCCATTACGTCCGCCCCGGCTCGGCGCTCGACCGCGCGGCGCGCGAGCGCGGCAATTCCTGCTATTTCCCCGACCGCGTCGTGCCGATGTTGCCCGAGCGCCTGTCGGGCGATCTGTGCTCGCTGCACGAGGGCGAGGACCGGCCCGTGCTCGCGCTTCAGATGCGGCTGTCGGCGGACGGCCGCAAGCTCGACCACGCCTTCCACCGCGCCGTGATGCGCTCCGCCGCCTCGCTGACCTATGCGCAGGCGCAGGAGATCGCCGACGGCGCCGACCACGCCCTCGCCGCCCCGGTCCGCGATCTGTTCGCGGCTTACGCCTGCGCCGCGCAGGAACGGACGCGCCGCGCCCCGCTCGCGCTCGACCTGCCGGAGCGGCGGATCGTGCTCGACGAGATGGGCCATGTGACCTCGGTCGCCTTCCGCGAGCGCTTCGAGGCGCACCGGCTGATCGAGGAGTTCATGGTGCTCGCCAATGTCTGCGCCGCCGAGACGCTGGAGGCCGCGCGCCGCCCCCTCATCTACCGCGTCCACGAGGAGCCGGCGGCGGAGAAGCTCGACGCGCTGCGCGAGCAGGTGGAGACGGTCGGGCTGACGCTCGCCAAAGGTCAGGTCCTGCGCACCAGCCATTTCAACGCGCTGCTGGAGGCCGCGGAGGGCACGGAATTCGCCGAGCTCGTCAACATGGGCGTGCTGCGGGCGCAGACGCAGGCCTATTACAGCCCCGAGAATTTCGGCCATTTCGGGCTGCATCTGCGGGCCTACGCGCATTTCACCTCGCCGATCCGCCGCTACGCCGATCTCGTCGTGCATCGCGCGCTGATCGCCGCGCATCGCTGGGGCGCCGACGGCCAGACGCTTGAGGAGGCCGCGGGCCTCGCCCAGACCGCCGAGCACATCAGCCGCACCGAGCGCCGCGCCATGGAGGCCGAGCGCGACACCACCGACCGCTACCTCGCCGCCTTCCTCGCCGAGCGCGAAGGCGCCGAGTTCGACGCGAAAGTGTCGGGCGTGGCGCGGTTCGGCCTGTTCGTGAAGCTCGACGAGACCGGCGCGGACGGGATCGTGCCGATCTCGACGCTCGGCCGGGAATACTGGCGGTTCGACGCGGAGACGCTGACGCTGACCGGCGAGACCTCCGGCAAGGTGATCGGCATGGGCGCGCGCGCGCGGGTCCGGCTGGTCGAGGCCGCCCCGGTCTCGGGGGGCCTGCGCTTCGAATTGCTGGACGTCGAGGGGGCGGGGCGCATTCCCTCCGGCGGTCGCGGGCGCGGCGGCGCAGGCCCCCGCCGCAAACTCGGCGCGACGCGCGCCGCCGCGCTCAAGGCGGGCCGCAAGGGCAAGCGCACGCGGTGAGGCGCTTTCCGGCGTCTCGCGCGGCGACCGCACGCCCCGCCGACCGTCCGAGGACCTCCCCAACGCCGTCGGCGCGCGCCATCTGCGCCCGATCGGACCCGGTTCGGGAAATCAGGGCCCAGGCGCCCCGGGCGCGGCCCGCCCAGGCGTTGGAGGGGCGAAGCGCAACTCGGTGATCTGGCGATAGGTCTCGCGGGGGCGCAGGATCGGGCTGGGAAAGCCGGGATGGTTGATCGCGTCGGGCCAGCATTGCGGTTCGAGGCAAACGCCCGCATGCGGCCCGAGCGCCCGCCCGCCGACCCCCTCGGCGCGCCCCAGATGCGCGCCGTCATAGAGCTGCAAGCCCGGTTCGGTGGTGCGCAGCTCCATCGCCAGACCGTCCGGCGCCGACAGGCGAGCGGCGAAGCGGGGGGCGGCGGCGCGCGTTCGGCTCAGGACGAGGTTCACGTCGAGCGGCGCGCCGGCGTCGGCGAGCGGGCGCGCCGCCCGGAAATCGAAAGGCGTTCCCGCGACTGGCGCGACGTCGCCGGTCGGGATCAGCTCGGCGTCGGTCGGCGTATAGGCGTCGGCTGCGACATGCAGCGCGCAGACCCGCGCGTCGGGCCCGTCCTGCAGCGCGAAATAGGCGTGCTGGGCGAGGTTCATCAGCGTCGGCGCGTTGGTCTCGGCGGTCAGCTCGACGCGCAGGGTGGCGGGGCGCAGGAGGCGATAGACGCAGCGCGCGCGCACCCGCCCCGGATAGCCCGCTTCGCCGTCGTTCGAGACGAGGCTGAGCGCGACGGTCTCCGCCGTCGCCGCCTCGATCCGCCAGAGCCGCCGCCCGAACCCTTGCGCGCCGCCATGCAGGTGATGCGCCCCGTGGTTGCGCTCGAGCGCGCGCTCGGCGCCGTCGAGCGTGAAGCGACCCTGTGCGATGCGGTTGGCGCAGCGGCCCGCGACCACGCCGACATGGCCGGCGTCGCGCAGGTAGTCTTCGGGGTCGGCGAAGCCGAGCGCCAGAGGGCGGTCCACGCCGTCGAGGCGCAGGTCGCGGATGGCGGCGCCGAAGGTCAGGACGCGCATGGCGAGGCCGCCCGCCGCGAGGGCGACTTCCTCGATCTCGGCGCCGTCGGGCGCCGTGGCGACGCGCCGGCGGGCGCCGGGGGCGAGTCGGTCGATCATGCGCCGCAGTCTAGTGGGTCGGAGGCGCGCCGAGAATGCGCGTCGGACGCGGGTTCGCGCGGCGCTCCGCCGCGCTGCCAAGCGGATCCGCGCGACGCTCTCCAGCCCGGGCGCCGGCTCACCCGTCGACGCCGCGCGGGATCGCCAGCGGATCGCCGTCGCGCCCGACCGCCAGACGGTCGGCGGGGATGACGAGGGTCAGCGCATCCGGCGCGTCGAGCGCCGGGGCCGCCTCCCACCCATGCGTGCGCGCCAGATCGCGCACCGCAAGCAACATCGCCGAACCCGGCGCGTCGGCGAGCCGTTCGCGGCGCGGCGGCTCGGCCCGGAAATCCAGCGTCAGCGGCGCGCCGGGCCGTCCCAGCGTCGCGCGCAGCTCGAGCCGCGCCGTCGGGGCGGCGCGCTGCGCGACATAGGTCAGGCAGCGCTGGAACAGCAGCGGCGTCAGCCGCCAGTCGCCGAGCGCGCGCAGAGGCTGCGGCCCGAGCGCGCAGAACGGCGCGGGGCGCTGCGGCTGCGCGGCGCGCAGCCGCGACAGCGCCTCGCCGATGCAGGCGGCGAGGTCCACCGGCTCGGCTTCGATCTCCACTGGCGCGCGCGCTCCGTGTTCGAGCACGGTCGCGACCGTGTCGAGCAGCCGCCACACTTCCTCGGACGCCGCCTCGAGCGCCTGCCGCGCCGACGCCGAGCCGACCAGATCGGGCGCGCGCAACAGCGCGCCGAGCCGCGAGGCGATGCGGCCCGCCGGCGCGCCGACATCCTCTGCGATCACTTCGGCGATCACCCGCGCGCGGTCGCGCTCCGCCTCCAGCGCGCGCGCCGAGGACCTTTCGGCGGCGAGCGCGGCGGCGCGGATTTCAAGCTCCTCGGTCAGATGGGCGAAGCCGCGCAGCCCCTGCGACGGCGGCTGGGCGGCCACCATCACTCCGATCAGCGCGCGCCCCTCGCGCAACCCCTCCACCGCCGCGCGCAGCACGCCGCGATTGCCGCCGCGCGCGGGCCGCAGGCCGAGCGGGGTCGGCGCATCCTCGCCCTGCGCGCGCAAAAGCGCCGCCGCCAGCGTGGCGGCGTCGACGCCGAGTCGCTCGGCCACCGCCGCGAGGTCGAGCGCGGGGACCGCCGCGGGGCCGCGCGGCAGCGCCATCAGGTCGCGCGCAGCCCGGTTCGCGCCGGCCAGCGCCCCTTCTGGCGTCAGCAGCGCGATCGGAAGCGGCGCGCGGTCGAAAGCGGCGGCGGAGGCGGCGAGCAGGTCAGCCGGTGCGGAAATAGCTGCGCCCTCCGATGCTGCGGCCCGGCGCGTCCTCGTCGAAGCGGATCGAGACGACGCAGCGCCGGTCCCCGCGCGCGATCGCCTCGTCGATGCGGACATGCGCGAAGCCCAGATTCTCCGCCGCCATCCGTCCGAACACGGTGCTCGTCATCATGCACAGCGATTCGCGGCCCAGAACTTCGCGCCCGTAGGGGCAGCGCGTGTTCACCAGCACGACGCCCTGCGCGTCGATCGCCGCGATCGAGAAACCGCCGTCGATGCGACGCTTGAAATCCACCAGCGCCTCGGCGACCTGATCGAGGCGCATCTCGCCCCCGCCCGCGCGTCCGCGATACTCCGCGTCGATCGCCCGCCCGATCTTGTCGCCCACGACGGCGATGAAGCCCTGCGCCTGATCGAGGCCCACGACCTGCTCGATGGTCTCGGCGAGCGCGCCCACGACTTCCTGCAGGAAGTGCTCGCGGTCGTCCGGCGCTCGCGCGACGCTGCGCTCCATGGCGTGATCCCCGATATCGCCGCGACTCATCCCCCGGAAAAGCCGAACTCGACGTCTCCTTACTTCGGATCGCCAGCGCTGTGGATCAAGACATTGGGTTGAGAAGAGGGCCGAGATGCGGCGTCGGCCGGCGGTCGAGCGTGCGGCGGGCCTGCGCGCTGTCCGCGTCCATCTGCGCCACCAGCGCGTCGAGCCCGTCGAACACCGCTTCGGGCCGCTGGAAGTCGACCAGCGCCACCGACAGGCCGGCGCCGTAGAGATCGCCCCGAAAATCGAACAGATGCGTCTCCAGATTGGGCGCGTTGACGCCGAACATCGGCCGAACGCCCAGCGAGGCGACGCCGCGATAGGCGCCCGCATGCGGCCCGTCCAGCACGTCGGCGAGCACGGCGTAGACGCCGAACCGCGGCGCGAGCACGCCCTCGATCGGCAGGTTCGCCGTGGGATATCCCAGAGTGCGCCCGCGCTTCTCGCCATGGGCGACGCGGCCCTCGATGCGGTGCCAGTGACCGAGCATCCTGGCGGCGTCCTGCGGGCGCCCATCGGCGAGCGCCGCGCGGATCGCCGTGGAGGACACCGCCGCCGCCGCGCCGCCGACCAGATCGACCGCCGTCGCGCCGAAGCCGAGCCGCGCGCCTTCGGCCCGCAAGGTCGCGACATCGCCCGACCGCCCGCGCCCGAAACAGAAATCGGCGCCGACCGTCACATGCGCCACGCCGAGCCGCCCGACGAGCACCTGCTCGCAGAACTCAGCCGGACTCATCGCCGCCAGCGCCGCGTCGAAACGCATCTCGAAAAGCAGTTCGACGCCGAGCTTTTCGAGCCGTCGGGCGCGGGCCTGCGGGTCCATCAGTTCGAAGGGGGGGGATTCGGGCGCGAACCAGCGGCGCGGATGCGGCGCGAAGGTCGCGACGGCGAGCGGCGCGTCCGGGCGGGCGCGGCGCGCGGCCTCGATAACGGCCTGATGGCCGAGATGGACGCCGTCGAAGTTCCCCAGAGCCGCCGAGGCGCCGCGCTCCGCCGGCCCCGCCGCGCCGTCGCCGCGTATGGTGCGCATTCCGTCCCGTCGCGCCGCCGCTGGCGCGCCATGTCATTTGCGGCCTGCGGGCCGCCCCTGTGATCCGGGCAAGGGTATCGCCCGCTGCGCCGGAGCGCGCAAGGGCGAGCCGGCGGAGGCGATGGCGGGGTTCAGTCGAACTTGGCGGAGGGCGCCAGCACCATCGCCTCGCCCTTGAGCACCGGCTTGCCTTCGACGAGGCAGACGCAGTCGAGCGTCACCCGGCGCTTGCCGTAATCGATGGCGGCCACGGTCACGCTCGCCTCGACGAGGTCGCCGGGGCGGACCGGGGCGAGGAAGGTCAGCGACTGCTTGAGATAGATCGTGCCGTGGCCGGGAAGCTGCTCGCCGATCACCGCCGAGATCAGCGAGGCGGTCAGCATGCCATGCGCGATGCGCCCGCCGAAGATGGTGTCGCGGGCGTAGTCGTCGTCGAAATGCACCGGATTGCGGTCGCCGGAGATCCGCCCGAACATCTCCAGATCGGCGTCCTCGATGACCTTGCGCAGCCCGCGCGACATGCCGACCTCGATGTCCTCGATGCAGACCGTGCCGCGCTGTATGTCGCCGAAAACACCCGAATCCAGCATGTCTCTCTCTCCTGTCGCCCGCATGCTCAGGTGATGCCATGTTGCGCATGCGAAAGCAAGTCGCGCGCAACATCCTTCAGTTTTTTTTGGGCGGGCGGAAACTTTGTTGCGGTCGTCGCGCGGCGTCGGCCTGCCGCCCGACCTCCTCGCAAGGTCCGGCGGCCCGACCTCCGGCGCTCTCGGCGCCCGCTTTACCTCGGCGTTCCGCCGGGGCATCGTCGCCCGCGCCGCAGCACCGAAAGCCCGCCCCGATGCCCCAGCCCAGCATCCACTTCACCGCCTCGGAGGCGCCGGACGCGCAGGCGGCGCTCGCCGCGCTGGTGGCGCGCTACGGCCAGACGTCGCGCGATTCGGCCGGGTTCATCGTGGCGCTCGGCGGCGACGGGCACATGCTGCACACGCTGCATGAGGCCATCGACATCGCCGCGCCGGTCTACGGCATGAATCGCGGCACGGTCGGCTTCCTGATGAACGATTACGCCGAGGCGAACCTGCCCGAGCGCCTCGCCGCCGCCGAGCGCTTCGCGATCAACCCGCTGCGGATGCGCGCCACCGACATCCGCGGCGGGGTCACCGAGGAACTCGCGATCAACGAAGTGTCGCTGCTGCGCATGGCCCATCAGGCGGCGCGGCTGCGCATCTCCATCGACGGGCGCGAGCGCATGGCGATGCTGGTGGCCGACGGGATCATCGTCTCGACCCCCGCCGGCTCGACCGCCTACAACCTCTCGGCGCATGGGCCGATCCTGCCCATCGAGGCGGAGATGATGGCGCTGACCCCGGTCGCCGCCTTCCGCCCGCGGCGCTGGCGCGGGGCGATCCTGCCGCGCGGGGCGCAGGTCCGCATCGACGTGCTCGACCCCGAGCGCCGGCCAGTGCTGGCCGTCGCCGACTATTTCGAAGCGCCGGAAGTGACCTCGGTCGAGGTCGCCTTCGACCTCGCCATCCGGATCGAGCTGCTCTTCGATCCGGGCCACGGGCTGAGCGAGCGGCTGTTGCGCGAGCAGTTCGCCTGAGCGCGTTCAGACGCCCCGGCGCGACAGCTGCACGGCGGCGATGCCGGCGCTGATCACCGCGACCCCGGCGAAATCGAGCCAGCCGACGCGCTCGCCGAGGAGCGCCGCGGCGATCGCCACGCCGAAGGCCGGGTTGAGGAAATGCCAGCTCGACGCCGCCGTCGCGCCGACCCGGCGCACCAGCGCGAACCAGATCAGCGTCGCCGCGACCCCGGCCACCAGCGTCGTGTAGGCGAAGGCGAGGGCGAGCGAGAGGGTCGGGCGGACATCCGCCGCGCTCTCCCAGACCAGCCCGAGCGGCGCCAGCGCCATGGCGCCCACCAGCATCTGCAGACCCACCGCCATCGCCACGCCGCCGCCGAGCGAGATCGACCGCGCCGCGAGCGTCGCCACCGCCAGCGCGACCAGCGCGACCACGCACAGCCCCACGCCGAGCGGATCGACGCCGCCCGCGATCCGCCCGCCCATGATCAGCCCCACCCCCGCGAAGCCCGCCGCCAGCCCCAAGGCGCCGAGACGGTTGAGCCTTTCGCCGAAGGCGATCCGGCTCAGCGCCGCCACCGCCAGCGGCAGCGCGCTCGCGATGATCGCGGCGAGCCCCGCCGGCACTTTCGTCATCGCGAGGAAGTTGAGCCCGAGATAGAGCGCGTTCTGGCACAGCCCGAACAGAAGGATCAGCGCCCAGGCCCGCCCGTCGCGCGGGAGCCGCTGTCCGAGCGCGAGCGCCAAAGCGATCGTGACGGCGCCCGCCAGCGCGAAGCGGGCGGTCAGCATCAGGAAGGGCGGCGCGTCGACCAGCGCGATCTTGGCCGAGGTGAAGGCCGAACTCCAGATCAGCGCGAAGCCGAGCCCCATCGCCACCGACAGCGGATCGAAGGCCCTGGGCGGGGCCGGCGCGCTCACAGAACCAGCCCGACGATCATCGCCGACAGCCCGAGCCCCGCTCCGGCGACCGCCGCCGCGTTCCAGATCGCCAGCCTGCGCAACTCGTCCTTCGCCTGCTCGGGCGACGCGTCCGAGCGGGCGAGCCTTCGGGCGCGGACGATGATCCAGCCGAGCCCGCCGACGCCCGCCAGCGCCAGCGCCGCGCCGATCCCGACCACGATGCCGCTCAGCATGGCCGCCCCATGATCGCCAGCCGCGACCACGGACGCCAGCGCGCGAGAATCCAGGCCAGATGCGCCCGCCGGAACGCCGCGCAGCCCGCCGTGCGCCGTCCCGGGCCCCGCATCACATGTACGAAGATCGCCGAACCCGCCCCCGGCGCGCAGGCCGCGTTCCAGTCCGTCTCGACGACGAGATCGTAGAGCGGATCGGCGCGGCGCATCCGCTCGGCTCCGAAGCCGCGCCCCAACCGCGTCAGACGGTTGTAGTCCGGGTCGGCGGGATCGTCGGACCAGCCCATGCGGGGCCCGATGGCGACGCGCGCAAGGCGCGCGCGGGGCGGCGCGACCCGGTCGGGCCGCCAGAAGACGCGCAGCAGGCGCAGCCGCGCGACCGGGCTCGCCCCGTCGCCCTCGCGCTTGTCCACCGCGAAGCCCGTCCGCCCGACCGAGACCGGAAAGCGCCGCCCCATGAAGCGCGCGCCCCAGCGCCCGACCGCCAGATCGCGCCTCACAGCAGATGGCCGCTCTTGGCCGCCTTGGTGGCCAGGTATCGCGCGTTCTGCGGCGTCTGGCCGACTTTCAGCGGCGCCCGCTCGACCACCGCGATCCCCGCCGCCGCCATCGCCGCGACCTTGCCGGGATTGTTGGTCATCAGCCGCACCGCCGAGAATCCCATCCGCCGCAGGATCGCAGCCCCGATGCGGAAATCGCGCTCGTCATCCTCGAAGCCGAGCCGGTGATTGGCCTCGACCGTGTCGAAGCCCGCATCCTGCAAGGCGTAGGCGCGCATCTTGTTGGCGAGCCCGATGCCGCGGCCTTCCTGATTGAGATAGAGCAGCACCCCGGCGCCCTCGGCCCCGATCTGGGCCAGCGCGGTCTGCAATTGCGGGCCGCAATCGCATTTCAGGCTGCCGATCACGTCGCCGGTGTAGCAGGCCGAATGCAGCCGCGTCAGCACCGGAGCGGCGCGCGACGGCGCGCCGATCTCGATGGCGTAATGCTCCTCGGCGCCGTCGCGCGGGCGGAACACATGGACCCGCGCGTCGAGCGACGTCTCGAGCGGCACGGGCGCGGCGGAGACGGGGTCGAGCAGCACCGCCGCCGCATCCGCCTCGGCCATCTCCGCGGCGTCGACCAGCGTCAGCCCCTGGGCCGCGGCCAGCGCCTCGGGATCGGCGACCGGCGCGACCAGCGCCGCCGGCAGGAGGCGCGCCTGCTTGCACAGCGTCAGCGCGAGGCGATGCGCCGCCGGGTCGCCCTCGCGCCGCGTCGCGAACGGGCCGATCAGCGGCGCGCGCAGCGCCTCTGCGGGGTCGATGGCGCCGCGCAGGCGCGCGGGGTCGATGTCGGGCGGCAGGATCAGGCGGGCGAGGTCGCCGTCATAGGCGCGCGCGCGCAGCGTCTCGGCGCGCCGCGCGCTCAGCGCCAGATCGACCGGCCCGAGCGCATGCAGCGCCGCCAGCCGCGCAGGGGCCGCCGTCTCCGCGGCGAGCGCGACCGCCCCCGCCGCGCCCGCGCGCAACGCCACCGGCGCTCCGATCCGCAGATCGGCGCGCGCGCGCGCGACGCGCTCTGCGACGGTGAGGCCCAGTTTCATGCGCGCTCAGATGGCACGGGCGCGCGGGCGCGGCAAGGCGCTGAAACAAACCGCGCTCCGGGCGCACATCGGCGTGAACCCGCCGCCGACCCGCTTGACTGCCGGCGCGCCGGTGACCGAGTCGTGGCTCAAACGGAGGTCTGGACATGAGCGCGATGAAGAAGATCCTGCTGATCGACGACGACGACGACCTGCGCGAGGCGCTGTCCGAACAACTCGCCCTCACCGAGGAGTTCGAGGTCGAAGAAGCGCCGACAGGGGCCGCCGGGCTCGAACGGGCGAAAGCCCAGCTGCGCGACCTGGTCATCCTCGACGTCGGCCTGCCCGACATCGACGGGCGCGAGGTGTGCCGGCTGATGCGCAAGGCCGGCGTGCGCTGCCCGGTGCTGATGCTGACCGGACACACGAGCGACAGCGACACGATCCTCGGCCTCGATTCGGGGGCGAACGACTACATTCCCAAGCCGTTCCGCTTCGCGGTGCTCCTCGCGCGCATCCGCGCCCAGCTGCGCCAGCACGAGCAGTCCGAGGACGCGGTCTTCGCGATCGGCCCCTACAGCTTCCGCCCCGCCCAGAAGGCGCTGATCGACGGCGAGGGCAAGCGCATCCGGCTGACCGAGAAGGAGACGGGGATCCTCAAATTCCTCTATCGCGCCGGCGAGCAGGTCGCGCCGCGCGACGTGTTGCTGCACGAAGTCTGGGGCTACAACGCCGGCGTCACCACCCACACGCTCGAGACCCACATCTACCGGCTGCGCCAGAAGATCGAGGCGAACCCCTCCGACGCGCGGCTCTTGGTCACCGAAGGCGGCGGCTACCGGCTGGCGCTCTGACGCGGTTCAGTCGAACAATTCCGGCGGCGCCTCGCCGCGGGGCGGCTCGGGCGCGCCGGCGGCGGCGCGGGCGTTGAGCAGGCCGGCCTCGCGCAACTCCTTCAGACCGGGCAGGTCGCGCGGGCTTTCGAGCCCGAAATGGTCGAGAAAGCCCGGCGTCGTGACGAAGGTGACCGGGCGGCCCGGCGACATCCGCCGCCGCCCGAGCCGCACCCAGTCGAGTTCGACCAGCAGGTCGAGCGTGCCCTTCGAGACGGCGACGCCCCGGATCTCCTCGATCTCGGCGCGGGTGACGGGCTGGTGATAGGCGACGATGGCCAGCGTCTCGATCGCGGCGCGGCTGAGCTTGCGGCTCTCGACCTGCTCGCGCCGCATCAGGAACCCCAGATCGGCGGCGGTGCGGAAGGCCCAGGCGTCGCCTATGCGGCGCAGCTCGACGCCCCGCCCGGCGTAGCGCGCCGCCAGCGCCGCCAGCGCCGCCTCGGGGTCGGCGCCTTGCGGCATCCGGTCGGCCAGCGCCGCGGCGGTCATCGGCTCGGGCGACGCGAAGAGCAGCGCCTCGACCATCCGCTCCTGCTCGGGCAGTCCGGGCGGGGCGAACAGGATTTGCGAGAGATCGCCGCTCATGTCGCCTCCATCCTGCGGGTTCTCGCTGCGCGGCGCAGCCAGAGCGGCGCGAAGGGCGCGTCCTGACGCAGCTCCACTTCGCCGCGTTTGGCGAGCTCCAGCGTCGCCGCGAAGGTCGAGGCCAGCGCGCTGCGGCGGCGCTGGTCGTCGCCGCGCCAGTCGGGCGGCAGCCACGCCGCCAGCATGCCCCATTCCCCGGCGTCGCCCAGCATCTCGCGCAGCCGCGCCAGCGCCTCCTCGAGCGCCAGCACCGGCGCGCGCTTGAGGTGCAGCGGCGCATAGGCCTCGCGGGTCTTGAGCGCGGCGTAGGCGCGCAGCAGGTCCGAGAGCGTCGCGCTCCACTCGGTGCGCCTGCGCGCCGGCTGCGACTCGGCCTCGCCGCGCGAGAAGACATGCACGCCGAGCCGGTCGCGCGCCATCAGCCGCGCCGCGACCGTGCGGATCGCCTCCAGCCGCTCCAGCCGCCAGGCCAGCCGCGCCGCCATCTCCTCGCCCGAAGGTCCGCCATCGGCCTGCGGGGCGGGCAGCAGCAGGCGCGACTTCAGGAAGGCGAGCCACGCCGCCATCACCAGATAATCCGCCGCAAGCTCGATGCGCAGCCGCTGCGCCTGTTCGACGAAGCGCAGATACTGCTCGGCCAGCTGCAGGATCGAGACCTTGCGCAGATCGACGCGCTGGCCCCGCGCCAGCGTCAGCAGCAGATCGAGCGGGCCTTCGAAGCCGTCGACGTCGACGACCAGCGCCTCGGCCTCCACGTCCAGCGGCGCGAAGTCCTCAGGCATGGACGGGCTCCGCCGCCAGCGCCCGCAGGCGCGCTTCGGCAAGCGCGGCGTCGAACGGCTCGGGCGGGCGCCGGGCGGCCAGCGCCGCCTCGGCCCGCGCCAGCGTCGCGCCGGCGAGCGGGCCGACAGCGCCCGCCACGGCCTCCATTTCGTCCATCAGCCCGTTGCAATGCAGGATCACGTCGCAGCCGGCGCGCAAGGCGGCGTCGCAGCGCGCCGCCATCGGGCCGGCCAGCGCGCGCATCGAGACGTCGTCGCTCATCAGCAGGCCGCGAAAGCCGAGCGTCTCGCGGATCAGGCCGATCACGACCGGCGAGAGCGTCGCGCAGGCCTCCGCGTCGAGCGCGGTGTAGAGCACATGCGCGGTCATCCCGAACGGCGCGTCGGCATGGGGCGCGAAAGCGGCGAAATCGGCCTCCAGCGCGGCGCGCGGCGCGTCCACCACCGGCAGCGCCTCGTGGCTGTCGGCGCCGGCGCGGCCATGGCCGGGCAGATGCTTGATCACCGGCGCGACGCCCCCGGCCTCCAGCCCGCGCCGCACGGCGCCGCCCAGACGCGCGACGGTCGCCGGGTCCGTCCCCAGCGCGCGGGCGCCGATCACGGGATGGGCGCCTTGTTGCGGCACGTCGAGCACCGGGGCGCAGTTCACGTCGATCCCGACGGCGCGCAACTCGGCGGCGATGAGGCGATAGCGCAGCTCCAGCGCCTCCTCCGCCGCCTCGGGCGGGCAGGCGGCGAGCATGGTTCCGACATCGGCCCAGCGGCGCCAGTGCGGCGGCGTCAGCCGCGCGACGCGTCCGCCCTCCTGATCGATCAGAATGGGCGCGTCGCGGCCCACGCAGGCGCGCAACTCGGCGGTCAGCGCGCGCAGCTGCGCGGGGTCGGCGACGTTGCGGGCGAACAGGATGAAGCCGAAAGGGTCGGCGTCGGCGAAGAAGGCGCGCTCGGCCTGCGTCAGTGCGAGGCCCGAGCACCCGTAGATCGCGGCGGACGGGCCGGATGCGGTGGGGCCGGCTGCGGTCGGGACAGGCGCCGGCGCGGCCATGTCAGCCGCCCCTCGCCACGCACTCCTCGCCGCGCGCCTTCAGCGCGTCGCAGACGGCGCTGGCGTCGGCCCGGCGCTCGAACCCCGCGGCGCGCAACAGCCAAAGATTCCGCCCGCCCGAGACGATCGGCGAGATCACCGGCTCCCGACCCGCCATCAGATCGCCGTTGCGGGCGCGGAACGCGGCCCACATCCGCTCGGCGTCGCCGCGCGTGAGGTAAGCGCCGATCTCCAGATTCGCCCCGTCCGGCTGCGCGACGGCGGCTTGCGCCGCAGCCGGTTGGGCCCGCGCGGGCTCGGCGGGGGAGTAGGAAGCCTGAAGGACGGGAACGCCGGATTCGGAAGCCGCGGGGCGCGCGGCGGCGGCGCGCGGGGGGCGCGGCGGCGCGACCGGGCTCGACCTCGGCGCCGCGGGCCCGGGCGCGTCGAACGCGGTCGCGCCGGCGTCCTCGAGCACCAGCGCCACGAGGCGGTCGACTTCCCCGCCCGCCGACGGGGGAAGCTCGGCGTGACTGGCGAGTTCGTCCTCAGGCGCAGGCGCGGCGGCGTCCGGGGCCGCAGAAGGTTCGGGCGCGATTTCGGGCGCGCTCGCGGGTTCGGCGGCGACCGGGGCGGCGGCGCGCTCGGCCAGCGCGGCGAGCCGCGCTGCGGGGAGGTCCTCGTCGGTGGGCCGCTCCGGCGCCGGGGCGAGGGCGATCCCGGTCGGGGCGGCGCCGCCTGCGTCGATCACGTCGTAGACGCTGCGGTCCTGATGCGCGAAGCGGGCGCCGCCGGGCGTGTCGGGGCGCATCTTCGTCTCGCCCGCGAGCGCCCGGATCACCGGGACTTCCGCCGCGTCGCGCATGCCGAGCTGGTAGATCCAGACCACCGTCGCGCCCAGCAGGCACAGCGACAGCCCGGCCCCCAGAACGGGCCGCCAGCCGCCCGCCGGACGGGTTTCGTCTTCGGAGTCGAATGTCTCGTCGTCCCGCATCGCGCCGGATCGCCTGTATCACAGGGGAGGGAGCGCACGCCGTCCGCCGCCTCCGGGTGATCGGAAAGGCGCGTCGCCGCGCCTGCTCTGCTCAAGCTCCGGAGGCCGGCGACGTCAACGCGTCACATCTCTTCCACCGCAGCGACGCCGAGGATAGCAAGTCCGGCGCAAATGACAACCGAAACGGCGCGCGCCAGCGCCAATCGCGCCGCATCGCCCTCGGGCGCGCCCTGCACCACGCGCAGCGCCGGCTCGTCGCGCGCGGCGTTGTAGAGGCTGTGGAACTCCGAGGCGAGTTCGTGCAGGAAAAACGCGATGCGGTGCGGCTCGTGCGCCGCCGCCGCCTGCTCGACCTGCCGGGGCCATTCGGCGAGCTTGCGCGCCATCGCCACTTGCGCGGGATGGGTCAGCGTCTCGAGCGCGGCGCCCGCCAGCGCGCGGTCCGAGGCGTCGAGCTCCGCCTCGCCCGCCATGCGCAGCATCGAGGCGATGCGGGCGTTGGCGTAATGGACGTAGAAGACCGGGTTGTCCTTCGACTGCTCCATCGCCTTGGCGAAGTCGAAATCGAGCGCCGCGTCGTTCTTGCGCATCAGCATCACGAAGCGGGTCACGTCCGCGCCGACTTCGGCGATCACGTCGCGCAGGGTGACGAAACTTCCCGCGCGCTTGCTCATCTTGAACGGCTCGCCGTTCTTGTAGAGCTTCACGAGCTGGCACAGTTTCACGTCGAGTTCGACGCGGTTGTCCGACAGCGCCGCCACCGCCGCCTTCATCCGCCGGACATAGCCGCTGTGATCGGCGCCGAACACGTCGATCAGCAGATCGTAGCCGCGTTCGATCTTGTCGAAATGATAGGCGATGTCGGGGGCGAAATAGGTCCAGCTTCCGTCCGACTTCTTCAGCGGGCGGTCGGTGTCGTCGCCGAACTGCGTCGAGCGGAACAGGGTCTGGGGGCGCGGCTCCCAATCCTCGGGCGTCTTGCCCTTGGGCGGCTCCAGCACGCCGACATGGATCAGCCCGGCCTCGTCCAGCCGCTTCAGCGCCGCCTCGATCAGCCCTGTGTCGTAGAGCGACCGCTCCGAGAAATAACGGTCCATCCTCACGCCGAGCAGGTCGAGATCGGACCGGATCGCCGCCATCATCCGCTCGATGGCGAATTCGCGCACGTCGGGCAGCCAGGACTCCTCCGGCAGGTCCATCAGCGCGTCGCCGAACTGCTCCGACAGCGCCTCGCCCACCGCGACGAGATAGTCGCCGGGGTAAAGGCCGGCGGGGATTTCAACCGCCTCGCCGCGCGCCTCGCGGTAGCGCAGATAGGCCGAGCGCGCGAGCACGTCGACCTGCGCGCCGCCGTCGTTGACGTAGTATTCCCGCGTGACCTCCCAGCCGGCGAAATGCAGCAGGTTGGCCAGCGCGTCGCCGAACACCGCGCCGCGGGTGTGGCCGACATGCAGAGGGCCGGTCGGGTTGGCCGAGACGAACTCGACATTGACGCGCCTGCCCGCGCCCATTTCCGAGCGGCCGTAGAGCAGCCCCGCCTCCAGCGCGTCGCGCGCCGCTTCGAGCCAGCAGATCGGGGCGAGGCGAAGGTTGATGAAGCCGGGGCCGGCGACCTCGGCGGCCGTCACGCGCGGGTCGCCGGCGAGGCGGGCTGCGAGCGGCTCGGCGATGGCGCGGGGGCTCAGCCCGGCGGCTTTGGCCAGCGCCATCGCGGCGTTGGTCGCCATGTCGCCATGGGCGGGGTCGCGCGGCGGCTCGACCTGCACGGGCGACAGGTCGAGACCACCGGGCAGGACGCCTTCGGCGGCCAGCGCGGACAGGCTCTCGACGACCAGAACGCGGATGTCGGCGAACAGGTTCATGGCGGACCGCCCTTCGGATTGCTGCGCGCCCGCCCTCTAGCGCAGAACGCCGGGCCGCGCAAAGCGGGGGCCGCCGTCGACCGGCCCGTCGCGCGTTAGCGCCCGCTCATTGCAAGCGCGCCATGAAAAAAGCCGCCTTCCCTTCGGAAGGCGGCTTCGGTGCGGCCTCTGGCGGCCGGTTCAGGCGGCGCGGCGCACCAGAGCGGTCTCGATGCGCTCGGCGGCGGTCGCGTCGTCGAGGCGCTCGACCGCGGCGACTTCGCGGGTCAGACGCTCCAGCGCCGCCTCGTAGAGCTGGCGCTCGGAATAGGACTGCTCGGGCTGGTCGCCGCCGCGATGCAGGTCGCGCACGACTTCCGCGATCGAGAGCAGATCGCCCGAATTGATCTTCTGCTCGTATTCCTGCGCCCGGCGCGACCACATCGCGCGCTTCACGCGGGCGCGGCCCTTCAGCGTCTGGAGCGCCTTCTCGACGATGTCGGGCGAGGACAGCGAGCGCATCCCCACCGAATTCGCCTTGGCGGTCGGCACGCGGAGGGTCATCTTCTCCTTGTCGAAGGAAATCACGAACATCTCGAGCCGGCAGCCCGCGATCTCCTGCTCCTCGATGGACAGGATGCGCCCGACGCCATGGGCCGGGTAGACCACGAAATCGTCGGGGTGGAAGTCGCCGCGCCGCTGGGTCGGTTTCTTGGTCATGATTTCTCCCGTTCGGTCTCGCCGCGCTTGCGCAGGGCACAGTCAAAAAGACGCCACTGCCCTCATCCCCGTTCGGGGACGCCAAGGCGCGGCGTCAGGAGAGCGAAGATCAGGTCTGGACAGTCGTGTCGGTCATGCGCGCCGCCGAAGCCCCGATCTTCGAGTGTGACCTCAATATAACATCCCCGAGGCCGGAATCCTACTGCGCCGCGACAAAATTTCCGGAGACTTCAGTGCGTGTGCGCCAAGGTCTTGAACCGATTGATCGAAAGCTGCGGGCCCCGACGTTCAGTCGCCCTCGCCGGGGGCCTCTGAGAAGTAGCGTTCGAATTTTTCCGATTCGCCGTCATACTTCTCCGCGTCCGGCATCGGATCGCGCTTGGTGGTCAGCACGGGCCAGAGACCGGCGTATTTCGTGTTGACCTCGAGCCATTTCTCGAGGCCGGGCTCGGTGTCGGGCTTGATGGCGTCGGCGGGGCATTCGGGTTCGCAGACGCCGCAATCGATGCACTCGTCGGGGTGGATGACGAGCATGTTCTCGCCTTCGTAGAAGCAGTCGACCGGGCAGACCTCGACGCAATCGGTGTATTTGCACCGGATGCAGTTGTCGGTGACGACATAGGTCATGGGCGGCGACTCCAGCGAAAACGCGTGTCCGGGGTTGTAAGCAGGCGAACGGAGGGCTTCAAGGGGGGCCTTCGCCTGCGTCCGGCGCGGCGTCGGCGGGCGGGTCGCGGTCGACATAGAGCGCCTGGGCCTCGGCGGCGGGGCCGCGTCTGTCGCCGAGCGCGGCGACTTCGATCACCCGGATGCGCCCGGCCTGCGCGAAGGTCAGCACGTCGCCCGTCTTGAGGCCGGCGCCCGGCTTGGCGACGCGCTGGCCGTTCACGCGCAGGCCCTTCGCCGCGGCCTCCGCAGCGAGGCTGCGGGTGCGGAAAAAGCGCGCGCGCCACAGCCAGACGTCGAGGCGCGCGCGCGGGGGGCCGTCGGCGTCGCTCACGCGCCGCCCTCGGCCCGCGTCACATGCGATCCTTGAGCTGTTTGAGGATCGCGAAGGGGCTGTCCGGATCGACCGGCTTGTCGCGCGGCGGGGGGGGCGCCGCGCGCTGGGGGGCGGCGTCGCGCCCGCCTTCCCGGCCGCCATCCCTGCCCGCGTCGCGGTCGGGGCGGCCTCCGCCCTTGAAGCCCTGCTTTCCGCTCTTGAAGCCCGGTTTGCCGCCCTTGCCCGGTCCCCCGCGTCCGCCGTCGCCGCCGCGCGCGAATTCGGCGCGCTTCGGGCCCGGATCGGCAGGCGCCGCGGCGTCGGCGACGGGCGCCGCGCCGTCCGCCGCCGCCGGCTGCTCCCGGCGGCCGTCCCGACGCTGGCCGCGCGGCGCCCGGGTCTCGCCCTCGGTCCGCGGCCCGCGGTCGCCGCGCCGCGCATTGGGCTGACGCCGCGGCGCCAGCGTGAAGGTGTAGAAGGCCTCGATCTCGACGGGCGCCGGCGCCCCTTCGATTTCGGGTTCGGCGGCGGCTTCGTCGGCGATGTCCGACATCAGCGCGTCCGGCTGCGACTCTTGCGGCGCCTCTGCCGGCGCGGCGTCGGGCTGCGGCTCGTAAGGCGTCTCCGCCGGCGCGTCGAAGGTCGCCTCGGCGCTCTCGGCCACAGCTTCGGCGGGCGCTTCCGCGGGTTCCTCGGGCGTCGCGGCGGGCGCGTCGCCGCCCGCTGCGGCTTGGGCATGCGCGGCAGGTTCGCTTCGCCGCGCCGCCTTTGGCCGCTCGCCGCGCTCGGCGGCGAAGCCGAGGCCCTTCATCAGGTCCGCGAACTGCTCCAGCGTGCAGCCGGTTATCGAGAGCATGTCGGGCGTCGCCTCGAAGCCCGCGCGCGCGTCGAGCGGGCGGATCATGTCCGCGAGTCGCTCAAGCATGTCGATGCGCAGCGCCCGCGCCCCGCACAGCCGATAGCCCGCGCGGGTGTAGAACCCCTCCGGCGCGCCGGGGACTTGCGCGATGGTCACGAGGCCGGGCGGGGGCGCGGGCGGGAAATCGTCGAACTTGCTGTGCAGGCTCCACAGCAGCAGGCGGAAGCGGGTGGGCGCGGGCTTGAGCAGCGCCGACATGAAGACATGGTGCTGGCCGAAGCGCACGCCGTGCTTGCGCAGCGCCGCCCGCCCGTCCTGGTCGAGCGCCTTGACGTCCTCGGCGACCGCGCGCCGCTGCAGCACGCCAAGGCCCTCGACGAGCTGGAAGGCGACGCCGCGGGCGAGGCCGGTCATCGCGGGGTCGTCGCGCATCGCGGTCAGCGGCTCGAACAGCGCCTTGATCCGGCGCTCGATCCAGTGGCTCAGGCGGCGCTGGACCTTCTCGGAGATGGCGGGGTCGACATCCTCCTCGACGAAGGCGCGCACCGCGGGGCTCAGCTGGTCGGGCCCGGTTTCGAGGCGGCCGACCGCGTCGGTCCCCCACATCAGTCCGCCCTGTTCGGTGACGTCGATCTCGGTGTCGGGGGCGTTGTAGAAGCGGTCGGCGCGGTGGGCGAGATGGGCCTGAAGCGCCTGCAGCGAGGCCGAGCGCAGGGTGCGGGCCTCCTCGGCGCCGGCGGCGGGGTCCGGGCGGAAGCGGAAGCCCTCCAGCCGGCCGACGGCGTGGCCCTCGACGACGACCTCGCCGCTCTCGCTGACTTCGGCCACGAGCCTCTCCTTCTGTTTCAGCCGCTTCATCAGCACGCTGGTGCGGCGATCGACGAACCGCTTCGTCAGCCGCTCGTGCAGCGCATCGGACAGCCGGTCCTCGACGGCGCGGGTCTTCTCGCGCCATCCGCCCGGATCGTCCAGCCACCGCCCGCGATTGGCGATGTAGGTCCAGGTGCGGACATGGGCGAGACGGCGCGACAGCGCGTCGATGTCTCCTTCGGTCCGATCGACGCGCGCGACCTGCTCGGCGATCCAGCCGCAGGGTATAACGCCCGCCTCCGCCGTCAGGAACCGGTAAATGCGCGCCAGCAGCGCCGCATGTTCGCTGGGCGAGGTCTTGCGGAAGTCGGGGATCTGGCAGACGTCCCACAGGAGCCGCACCGCCGGGCCGCCCTGCGCGATGTCGCGCGTCTCGGGGTCGGCCCACAGCCAGCGCAGCGCCGCCAGATCGTCGGCCTCGCGGGCGCGCTGCAAGTCGGGATGGGGCGGCGGGGCCTCAAGGCTCGCCATCAGCGCCGGAACCGTCCCGAAATCGAGCCGCGCGTTGCGCCATTGCAGCCGCGTCACCGGGTCGAAGCGGTGGGTGACGATGCGCTCGACCACGTCGTCGTCGAGCGGGCGGGCCTCGGCGGTGACGCCGAAACTGCCGTCCGCGACATGGCGGCCCGCGCGCCCGGCGATCTGGGCCAGCTCCTCCGGCGCGAGCGCGCGGTGGCGGCGGCCGTCGAACTTGCGCAGGCCCGCGAAGGCGACATGGTCGAGATCGAGGTTGAGCCCCATGCCGATGGCGTCGGTCGCCACCAGATGCTCCACGTCGCCGTTCTGGAACAGCGCGACCTGCGCGTTGCGGGTGCGGGGCGAGAGCGAGCCCATCACCACCGCAGCGCCGCCCTTCTGGCGGCGGATCAGCTCGGCGATCGCATAGACCGAATCGGTCGAGAACCCCACCACCGCCGAGCGCGGCGGCAGGCGCGAGATCTTGCGCGGGCCGGCGTAGCTCAGCGTCGAGAAGCGCGGGCGGCTGACGAAGCGCGCCTTGGGGATCAGCGCGGCGATCCGCGCGCGCATGGTCTCGGAGCCGAGAAACAGCGTCTCCGACAGGCCGCGCGCGCGCAGCAGCCGGTCGGTGAAGACATGGCCGCGGTCGGGGTCGGCGCAGAGCTGGATCTCGTCGACCGCGAGGAATTCCGCCCCCCAGTCGAGCGGCATCGATTCGACCGTGCAGAGCACATATTGCGCATCCGCCGGCGCGATCTTCTCCTCGCCGGTGATCAGCGCGGCGACGCGGGGGCCGCGCAGCGCCACGACGCGGTCATAGACCTCGCGGGCGAGCAGGCGCAGCGGGAAGCCGATGATCCCGCTGCGATGGGCGAGCATCCGCTCGATGGCGTAATGGGTTTTTCCGGTGTTGGTGGGGCCGAGCATCGCCGTGACCGTGGCGTCGCGCGCGTGCGGGGGCAGGGCGTTCATGACGGTCGCTCCGGGCGCGGGGCGGGACCGGCGGCGCCGGCCCGCCCAAGGGACGTATTGCGCGCGCCGCGCGAAGGGAAGCCCGCGCGCGCGAAATCGCGCAAGCCCCGCGCGGCGGACGACGCGGAGCGCCTTCGGCATGGGGCTCCGGGCTGGAGCGGAGATCGACCCGAAAGAGGCAGGTCCTAGCTGTGGACCGTTGTTTTCAAAAAAGCTTGTCAACGGATCTTCTCGTGCGGGCTTGCGCCCTAACGCGCGTCGCGCGCCCGCATCCGCCGCTCCATCCGCGCGAAGAGCCGCGACAGCGCATAGCACAGGACGAAATACATCGCCGCCACGACGATCCACGTCTCGAAGCGCCGCCCGGTGGAGACGGCGATCTCGGTTCCGACGAAGGTCAGCTCCTGCACCGAAATCAGCGAGACGATGGCGCTGTTCTTGACCAGCATGATGAACTGGTTGGCGAGCGGCGGCGTGACCGCCCGCAGCGCCTGCGGGGCGACGACGTGGCGGAACTCCCGCCACGGCCCGAGGCCGAGGCTGCGCGCCGCCTCGCGCTGCTCCGCCGGCACCGAACTCAGCCCCGCGCGCGCGATCTCGCAGACATAGGCGGCCTCGAACAGCGCGAGGCACAGCGCGCCGGAGACGAGGTTCTCCAGCAGCTCCGGCGGACCGATCAGCGCGCGGGTCAGCGCCGCCGCCGCGGGGCTCATGCCGCGCGCGGCCTCCGACAGGCCGAGCGCCGGGGCGATCTGCGAGGACAGGAAGAAGTAGAAGATGAAGATGAAGACGAGCGGCGGCATGTTGCGCACCAGCCCGACATAGGCGGCGGCGACCATCCGCGGCAAGAGCCGCGCGCTCGCCGCCATGGCGCCGAGCGCCATCCCCAGAACGCTCGCCCCCAGCATCGCCCACAGCGACAGGCGGATGGTGACCAGCAGCCCTTCGAGCAGCAGGTTGGGCGACAGCCAGCCGGTTTCGGCGTCCCTGCGGAACAGGGCCTGAGGCAGGAAGCTCCAGTCCCAGCGATAGGCCAGCACGTCCGAAACGCGCGTCCAGACATAGGCCGCGCAGAGCGCCGTCAGCGCGATCAGCGCGGCGTCGAGCCAGCCGAAGCGGCGCGGGGCGTCCGGGTCGGGATACATCCGCGCCGCAGCGTCCGTCTTTCGCGGGGCCCGCTTACTGGCCCAGCTGGTCGGCCCAGGGCCGCCCGCCGAACCAGTACTCGTGCCGCGCCTCGAGCCAGCCGCTCGCGGTGTTCACGAGGATCCAGTTGTCGAAGAAGTTCAGCGCGTCGGGATCGCCCTTGCGCAGCGCGAAGGCCTCGTTGCCGGGGTTGATCGGCTCGTCGGTCGGCGCGAACAGCAGTTCGGGGTTCTCGTAGATCTCGAAGGCCGGGGTGGGCTGGGAGGAGACGGCGGCGTGGGCGGCGGCGTTCAGCACTTCCTGCACCATCTGCCCTTCGTCGTCGAACTGGCGCAGCGTGGCGCGGGGGAAGCGCTCGGCGATCCAGGCGCAGGGGGTGGCCCCGCGGCGGCAGGCGAAGGTCACTTCCGGCGCGTCGTAGCCCTCCGGCCAGGCGAGGCCTTCGGCGAGGCTGCGATTGGCCATCACGCCGAGCGAGGAATGGGCGTAGGGGCGCGAGAAGTTGACGGTCAGGTTGCGCGCCGGCGTGATCGACATGCCGCCGATGATCACGTCGAACTTGCCGGCCAGCAGCGCCGGGATGATGCCGTCCCAGGCGGTGGGCACGAATTCGACGTCGACTTCCATATCGGCGGCGAGCTTTTTGGCGACGTCGATCTCGAAGCCGATCAGCTCGCCGTTCTTGTCGCGCATCGCCCAGGGGATGAAGGTCGCCATGCCGACGCGGATCGCGCCGCGGCTCTTGATCTGCTCGACGACGCTGCTCTGCGACAGCGCCTGACGGGCGTCCTGCGCATGGGTTGCCGGGGCGAGAAGGCCCAGAGCGGTCAGGCCTGCGGCCAGAGCCGCCGAAAATCGCTTTAACATGAGGGGGGTCTCCGTGAAGGGGTCAGCCGGGCGCGGCGGCGCGGCGGTTGCGGTTGCTTCGGCGCTCCAGCCATCCGGCGACGGCCGAGAGCGGAATTGTGAGGCACAGATAGACGGCTGCGACGACAAGCCAAATCTCGAAGCTCAGAAAGGTGTCGGCGATCATGTTGCGCGCTTCGTTGGCGAGGTCGAACACCGCGATGGTCGAGACGATCGCCGAATTCTTGATCAGATTGACGACGGCCGAGGTCATCGGAGGGGCCATCAGCGGGGCCGCCTGCGGCAGCACCACCTTGCGCCAGAGCTGCGCCGGCCGCAGGCCCAGCGCCGCCGCGCCCTCCCATTGCCCGCGCGGCACGGCGAGGACGCCGCCGCGGATGATCTCGGAGATGAAGGAGGCCTCGAACACCGCAAGGCACAGCACCCCGGTCCAGAACCGGTCGATCCCGAGGATCGGCGCGAGCACGAAATAGAACAGATACATCTGCACCAGCAGCGGCGTGTTGCGCACGATCTCCAGATAGAAGGTCGCCAGCGCATGGCCCGCGAAGGAGCGCGACAGCCGCAGAAGGGCGGTCGCCAGCCCGATCGCCAGCGCGAGCGGGATCGCGGCGAGGGTGATCTGCAGCGTCACGACCAGCCCGCGCGCGAGCGGCCCCCAGATCAGCTCGCCCTCGACGACCCGGTAGAAGCCGCGCGGCACCCGGCTCCACTGCCAGTTGTAGCCCATCGCCTGCGCGCCGGCGTAGATCGCCCAGGCCAGCAGCCCCGCGCCGAGGGCGAACAGCGCCACATCGCCCGCCTTGCGCAGGCGCGCGCGCAGACGGGCCTGCGCGGGGGGAGGCAGGTCGGGCGCGGCGGCCCCAATGCTCAGCGTCTCGCCGCGCTCCGTCATCGAGGGTGTTGTGGCCGCCCCGGCCCGGCGTTGCAAGCGCGAAGGCGCCGCGCCGGGCTTCCGCGCGTCGGCGTCGATCTTTCCGGGTTGGCCTGCCGCGGACGGTATGCGAATAGCTACTTTCGAGACGCGGCGTTAAGGTCTTGTTCAGATTCGGAGCGCCATGTCGGCGGCGATTGGTCCACACGCCATTGTAAGGCGCAAACTCATGCAATTGACTACGCCGGTTCGAGACGACGCGAAGCGCCCAGCAGGCGTCGTCCCGGAGAAGGGCCGGCCCCATCTGGGCGACGCGGCGGCGATCGTCGCGTGGAGCATTGCTTGGGTCGCCCTGTGGAAGCTCGCTGAGATCCTCGCGGTCAATCATGGGGTGAGCGCGTGGTATCCGCCGGCGGCGATCTCGCTGTTCCTGACGATCCGCTACGGCGCGCCGGCGGCGCCCGCCGTTTTCGCAGCGTCGTTCGTCGCGGGGTCGGGCCAATGGGCGGGCTATCCCGACCACTGGGCGGTGCTCGGCAGTCTCGCGCATGCGGTCGCATATCTGGCGGCCGGGCTGCTCTATCGAAGCCAGGTCCGGACGCTTCGCCAGTCGATCCGGCCGAAAACGCTCGCAATGCTGATGGTCGCCGCGTTTCTCGGGTCGGCGCTGTCGTCGGCGCTCGGCAATGTGAACGCGCATCTGGCCACCGGGGGCGAAGACGAGCTGAGCATCGAACGCCTGCTGGGCTGGGCGGTGGGCGACCTGTTCGGGGCCCTCTCGCTCGCCCCGGTCCTGCTGTTCGCGCCCCTTGGTCCGATCCGGTCGCGCGCCGCGCTGCGGAGAGCGGCGGCGCGCCTCAGAGCCCCGCTCGCGGCTCTGGGGCTCGCCGTCGCGCTGGCCTCGGTCTTCGCCGCGATCGCGGGAGGGTCGGAGCTGAACGTCCGGCTGCTCTGCGTCGTCGGGGTGGGCGTGTTCAGCGTGATCGCGGCCTACGCCGCCTCCCCGAAATCGGCGGTGATCTACCTGTTCCTGATCTCCGCGATCGCGGCGGCGTGGCTGTCCACCGACGCGGCGCCGTCAGGGCGGATCGAATTCGCCTTCCAGATCAGCACCTTCCTGCTCGCCTCCTTCGCGATGATCGCCCTGTCGATGGCGCGCATGCGGGAGCGGGCGGCGGCGGCGATCCGGCGCCTGCGCATCCACGAACTGTCGGAGCAGCGCGACGCGCTCACCCGGCGCATCGCCGCCGTCGAGGCCGAGTTCGCCCAGCTCGCCCACGAGTTCAAGACGCCGCTCGGCGGCATCATCGGGCTGCTCGACATCACAGAGAACGGCATGGAGACGGGCGCCGCGCAGGATCAGGTCTCGAAGCACCTGAAATACATGCGCGGCTGCGCCTGGTATCTGAACGCCATGGTGGACGACGCCTTCGACATCGCGCGGATCGCGCGGGGGCAGTTCGAACCCGCCATCGCGGAGTTCGACCTCGTCGATCTGCTCCACGATCTGGCCGCGATCGCGCGCGCGAAGATCGGCGACGACGCGGCGTTTCCGACCGAACTCGAGGGAACCTGGCTCTCGGTGCGGTCCGACCGCAACCGCCTGCTGCAGATCCTGATCAATCTCGTGGTCAACGCCGCGCGGTATTCCGACCGGCGGGGAACTGTGCGGGTGCTGTGCTCGCTCGGACCGGAGAGCGCGACGATCACGGTCGAGAACGAGGCCGCCGCGGTCACCAAGGAAATGATCGACGGCTATATCGAAGGCGGGCGCGGGGTCGCGGTGAATTCCAAGGGGCTGGGGATCGGGCTGCCGCTGGTCGGAAAGCTCGCCGCCGGCATCGGCGCGCAGCTCTCGACGCAGGTCGAGGGCGGCGTCGTGGCGATCTCGGTGACGGTTCCGCGGGCGTGAGGGGGCGGGCCGCGCGCGCCCGCCTCCTCGGCCTGTCCACGCCTCAGGCGTCGATGGTCTCGCCGATGGGCAGCGAGCGCATGCGCTTGCCGGTCGCGTTGAACAGCGCGTTGCAGATCGCCGGCGCGATGGGCGGAAGGCCCGGCTCGCCGACGCCCGCGGCGGGGACCGAGAACGGGTGCTTCACGATCTCGACATGGACTTTTTCGGGGAAGTTGGTCGCGCGCGCCATCGGGTAGTCGTTGAAGTTGGACTGGACCACCCGGCCCTTCTCGAAGCTCACGCCGCTGTGCAGCGTCAGCGTCATGCCCATCACCGCCGCGCCCTCCATCTGGCTGCGGATGCGCTCGGGGTTGGCGGCGAAACCGCAATCGACGGCCATGTGGATCTCGGGCACGCGGATGCGCCCGTTCTCGACCTTCACCCGCGCGCAGGCCGCGACATAGGTCACGAAGCTGCGATGGACGGCGAGGCCCAGCCCTTCGCCTTCCGGCAGATCGCGGCCCCAGCCGGCGGCGTCCGACGCCAGCATGAGGACGTTGGCGAGGCGACCGGTGTCGATGGCGAAATGGTCCCAATTCTCGCCGTAGTTCCAGAAATCCTCCGGGAAGCCCTCGGCGGCGAGGTCGACCTTGCGCGCCGGGCCGATCAGCTCGAGCAGCATCTCGCGCTGGTCGCGGCCGAGTTCATGGGCGAGTTCGGCGGCGAAGGACTGGATCGCGAAGGCGTGCGGGATGTTGGAGACGGCGCGGAACCAGCCGACGCGGGTGTGCGACTTCGCCGGCCCGCTCTCGCAGCGCAGATTCGGCACGTCGAACGGGTTGTCCACCTGCCCCATCCCCGCCTCCCAGGTCGCGGAGTGCTCGGGGTCGGGCATGAAGGTGGACATGATGGTGGGCGCGACGGCGCGGTGGAGCCAGCCGGTCACCTTGCCCGCGCCGTCCACCGCCGCCTCGATCCGCTCGACGGAGGTGGTGTGGTGGAAGCTGTGGCGGATGTCGTCCTCGCGGGTCCACTGGACGCGGACGGGGCGGCCCGCCTTCGCGCTCAGCAGCGCCGCCTCGATGGCGAAGTCGCATTTCGACTTGCGCCCGAAGCCGCCGCCGAGAAGCGTCTGGTTCACGGTCACGTCCGCCTCGGGCAGGCCGAGCGCGCCGGCGACGGCCTGCCGGGTTCCATAGGGGCTCTGGACGGGCGCCCAGATCTCGGCCTTCCCGCCCTCGACGCGGGCCAGCGCGGCGGGCGGCTCCATCGGCGCGTGCGACATGTGGGCCTGATGGTAGGTCGCCGAGATCACGTTGGCGGCCTGCGCCTTCGCCGCCTCCACGTCGCCCCGGTCGCGGATGATGCGGGCGGGGGCGGCGGCTGTCGCCTCCATCTCGGCGCGGAAGGCCGCGCTGTCATAGACGGCGTTCGGCCCGTCCTCCCACTCGACGGTCAGCGCGTCGCGGCCGCGGATCGCGGCCCATGTGTTTTCCGCGAGAACGGCGACGCCCCCGAGCGGCATGAAGGCGACCGGGCCGGGGGGAGGGGGGTCGAGCGTCTCGACGGCGACGACGCCTTGGATGGCGAGGGCGGCGGTCGCGTCGAAACGGGCGACGCGCCCCCCGACGACCGGCGGACGGGCGATGGCGGCGACCAGCATCCCCTCCACAGCGACGTCGGCGCCGTAGATCGCCTTGCCTGTGGTGATGTCGTGCAGATCGACGATCCGCACGACCTCCTTGCCGATGTAGCGGAACTCGTCCTCGGACTTGAAGCTGAGCGCCTCGAAGGCGGGGACGGGGCGGGCCATCGCGGCCTCGGCCAGCTCGCCGAAGCCGAGCGTCGCGCCGCCGACCGTGTCGGCGACCTCGTGCACGCCGACGCGGACGGCCTCAGGCGCGACGCCCCAGCGCTCGGCGGCGGCTTCGGCGAGCATCTGGCGGACGGCGGCGCCCATCTGGCGCATCGCCTGGATGTGGTGGCGCATCGAGCGCGAGCCGTCCGTGTCCTGATTGCCGTAGAGCGGCTCGTCGCCGGGGGCCTGGACGATGCGCACGCGCGCCCAGTCGGCGCCCATCTCGTCGGCCAGCACCATCGGCAGGCTGGTGCGCGAGCCCTGCCCCATCTCGGCGCGGTGGGCGACGAGGGTGACGGTTCCGTCCGGGTCGATGGCGACGAAGATCAGCGGGTCGGTCCGCAGGCCGTTGGACATGTCTTCGCCGCCGACGGGCCAGCGGTCGAAGGCGGAAGCGGGGAGCGCGTATGCCGCGAGCGCGAAGCCCGACGCGCCCTTGAGGAAGGCGCGGCGGTCGACTCGGGCGATGCGCAGGGCGGAGGAGGCGGTCTTGTCGCTCAGGATGCGGTGGAGCATGGCGCGGTCCTCCCTCAACTGCCGGTGGCGGCGTGGCGGACGGCGGCGACGATGCGCTCGTAGCAGCCGCAGCGGCAGATGTTGCCCTCCATGGCGCGCAGGATGTCGTCGTCGGAGGGGCGGGGGTTTTCGGCGAGCAGGCTCGCCGCCTGCATGATCTGGCCGGACTGGCAGTAGCCGCATTGCGGCACGTTCAACTCGCGCCACGCCGCCTGCACCGGATGGTCGCCCTCGGGGTGCAGCCCCTCGATGGTGACGACGGAGCGGCCCTCGCAGGCGGAGAGGGGCGTCTGGCAGCTGCGCACGGCCACGCCGTCGAGATGCACGGTGCAGGCGCCGCAGAGGCCGGCGCCGCAGCCGTATTTCGCGCCGGTCAGCCCTTCGAGGTCGCGCAGGGCCCAGAGCAGCGGCATGTCGTCGGGCGCGGAGATCTCGCGATCCCGACCGTTGAGGGTCAGTCTGGCCATCGGGGTCTCCTCCCTGCGTCGTCTTCGCCGTCGCGACGTTGGTGCGACAGACTATCACACGCAAGGCGCGAGGCGGAACGATTCTCACAAGCGGGATGTGCGGTTCGCCCGATTTCACGCCTCGGCGTCGATCGGTTCGATGAGCTCCGGCGCGTCGTGGCGGGCGGCGTTGACGGCGCGGTCCACCCTGTGCATTGCGAGAAACCCCTCGGGGGCGGGCTTCATCAGCGTCGCCGCCCCCTTTCCTTCCTCGCCGAGCCAGAGGCCGTAATCGGCGGGCGGCACGATCACCGGCATGCGGTGGTGGATCGGCGCGAGGGCCGCGTTCGCGGCGCAGGTGACGATGGCGCAGGAGGCGACGGGGCCGTCAGGCCCGGACCAGACCGTCCAGACGCCCGCGAAGGCCATGAGGTCGGCCTGCGCCGGGCGGATGAACCAAGGCTCCTTGCCGCGGCCCGCATCGGCGCGCCATTCGAAGAAGCCGGTGGCGGGGATCAGGCAGCGGGTGCGCCGGCACGCCTCGCGGAAGGCGGGCTTCTCGTGCAGCGTCTCGGCGCGGGCGTTGATCAGGAGCGGGCCGTCGCTCGGGGTCTTGGCCCAAGGGGGGATGAAGCCCCAGCGCAGCGCGTCGAGCGCGCGCCGGCCCTCCGCGTCGAGCCGGATCGCGGCGACGGGTTGGGTGGGGCAGATGTTGTAGCGCGGGGCGTCGGGGAGCGCGGCGGCGGCCTCCGTGGGCGCGGCGGAGAAATGGGCGCGCACGGCGTCGCGCGGCAGGGTGAGGGCGAAGCGGCCGCACATCGCTAGCGGACCGGGCGGGGACGGGGGCGGAGGAGGCGGCCGAGGCTGACTTGCCCCAGCGCGGCGAGCGCGCCCAGCAGGAACGCGACCGCCGCGGCGGCGAGGCCGCCGATGCGCAGGGCGGCGCGGCTGACGCGGGTCAGGGCGGCGAACACCCGCTGCGCGCCGAGCGCCTCGAAGGTCCGCGCGGTGCGCGGGCCCATCGCCTCGGACACACGGCGCAGCTTGCGCGCGTCGTCGAGGCTGTCGAGATGGCGCAGGCTGCGGATGGCGGCGACCGGGCCGAGATCGGCGGCCACGCGCCCGATGTCGGCGAAGGGGCCGGCGAGCGCGCGGGGGCCGGCGCGGCGCAGCTGGGCGAGCGCGTCGGCGATCAGGCGGGGCGAGACGGCGCCGAGGCGGCGGCCCGTGCGCAGCGCCGCAGCCGACGCCTTGACTGCGGGACCGGCGGGGCCCGCCAGAACCGCCGCGAGGCCGGCGCCGGCGAGGGCGACCGTCACTTCGTCCACCTCCTCGCCCGCCAGATGCTTCGCGCCTTCGGCGATCAGGTCGCGCCCGTCGCCGATCACTGTGAGCGACGCGCCGAAATGGCAGGCGATGGCGGTGGGGTGGTCGGGGAGGTCGGCGCCGAGCGCCCCTTCCGCGCAGGCCCAGACGAGGCCGGGGCGTTCGGCGAGCGCCGCCATGCGGCGCGCCTCGGTTTCGGGCGGCAGGGAGAGGCCGCGCTCGGCGGCGAGATCGGAAAGCGCGTCGAGGCGGGACCAGTTCAGCGGGCGCTCGTCGAGCGCGGCGTCGGTCTCGCGGGCGAGCCAGTCGGCGGTGACCGCAGCTGCGAGGGCGGTTTCGAGGCGGAGGCGCAGCGCCTCGGGGCCGAGGGCGTCGGGGCTCATCTCCTCCACCAGCGCGAGCGCAGGCGAAGTCGCCGCCGCGTGGAGGGCGGCGGCCCCTGTGGCGAGGCCGGACAGGGCGAGAAGCCCCGCCGCGGCCCGCCGCCAGTTGCCGAGGCGGCTCAATCGGCCCCGCTCAATCGGCCTGCGTGATGCGGCCCGCGAGGCGCGGCGCGTAGGGCGCGTTGGCGGCGACGAAGCTCGCCACCACCTCGTCGAGGCCGGGGCCGTAATCGTATGCGTCGCGCGCCTCCCTGAACATCGCGTAGCCGTCGCCGCCGTTGCGCATGTAGTTGTTGGAGACGACGCCATAGTCGGCGGCGGGGTCGAGCGGCGCCCAGCCTTCGGCGGTCTCGACTTCGACCGAGAGGATGCGCGCGCCGGCGGGCTTCGCCGCGGACCAGGTGAAGCGCAGACCGGCCACCTGCGGGAAGCGGCCCGCCTGCTCCTCCACCTTGCTCACGCCGTTCTCGAGCGCGGCGAGGATCTCGGCGCCGCTGGCCGTGAAGGTCGCCATGGTGTTCTGGAAGGGCAGGACGGTCAGCACTTCGCCCATCGTGACGGGGCCGGCGTCGATCGAGGCGCGCAGGCCGCCGCCATTGGTGATGGCGATGGCGGCGCCGAGCGGGCGGGCGCGGTCGAGCAGCGCGTCGGTCACCAGCACGCCCATCTGGCATTCGGCGAGGCGGCAGGTCTCGCGCGAGCCGTCGATGGGAGCGGACGCCTCGCCGACGACCTGGCCTTTCAGCGCCTCGATGGGCGCGGCGAGCTCAGTCAGACGGGCGGCGATGGCGGGGTCGGGGGTCACGGAGGCGTCGAGCAGGATCGGCTCGCCCGTGGCGGAGGTCACGCGGCCCGCATCGTCCCAGACCACGCGCAGCTCGCCGAGGAACTTGCCATAGGCGTAGGCCTGCACGATGGGCACGTCGCCGTCCGGGCCGGTCGCCATCACCGGGTAGGGGCCGGTCGCGCGCTCCTGCGCGTTGGCCAGCAGCGTGTGGCTGTGGCCGCCGACGATCACGTCGATGCCCGGCACGGCGGCCGCGATCTCGAGGTCGCGGCCGAAGCCGACATGGGTGAGCGCGACGATCTTCGTCACGCCCTGCGCCTCGAGCTCGGCGACGTCGGCCTTCAGGCGCTCGATCTCGTCGAGGAAGGTCACGGTGGGGCCGGGAGAGGCGATCACGGCGGTGTCGGGGGTCAGGGCGGAGACGATGCCGACTTTCTCGCCGCCGACTTCCAGCACGACCGAGGGCGAGATCTTTCCGGCGAGCGCGGGCTCCTGCGAGACGACGGTGTTGCCCGAGACGAGCGGCGCCTCGAGCGCGGCGGCGAAGGCGGCGAGCACGGCGGGGCCGTCGTCGAATTCGTGATTGCCCACGGCCATCGCGTCGAAGCCGATGGCGTTCATCATTTCGGCGGCGTCGGCGCCCTTGTAGGTGGTGTAGAAGAGCGAGCCCTGGAACTGGTCGCCCGCGTCGAGCGTGAGCGCGTGGCCGCCTGCGGCTGCGATGGCGGCGCGGCGGGCGTCGATGGCGGTCTTGAGGCGCGCGACGCCCCCGAAGCACTCGCCCTTGGCGTCGTCCTCGGCGGAGCAGGTGCTGTCGAATTTGGAGATCGGCTCCATCCGGCTGTGGAAGTCGTTGATGTGCAGGATCGTCAGCGCGAATTCGGCTGAGGCGGGGGCGGCGGCGAGGCCGATGGACGCCGCAAGCGGGGCGGCGAGGGCGAGGCGGCGGCGCATGTCGGGTCTCCGGGCTGGTTGGGGGCGAGTCGGAGGCTAGCGCGACTGCGCTGGCGCGTCATCCGCCGCGACATGGCCGCGGCGCATGACGGGCTTTGCCGCAAATACGAAAAGCAGAGTGCGCGTTTTGGCTATAAAACGAACGTAAACGAAAAAATTCCTTGACGAGGGCGCCAGCATGTGGCGCTCTCTAGGCAAAACAAGAGAGCCGCGAAGGGGAGGCGGAGATGACGACACCGGGCGACGCGGCCGCGCCAGCCGACCTCTTCATCATCGGCGGCGGCGTGAACGGCGCCGGCGTCGCGCGCGACGCGGCGGGCCGGGGTCTGCGGGTCGCGCTGGCCGAGATGAACGACCTCGGCTCGGCGACATCCTCCTCCTCGACCAAGCTGTTCCATGGCGGTCTGCGCTATCTGGAGTTCTTCGAGTTCGGCGTGGTGCGCCGCTCGCTCGCCGAGCGCGAAGTGCTGCTGCGGGCGATGCCGCACATCAGCTGGCCGATCCGCTTCGTCCTGCCCTACCACAAGGACATGCGCTTCAACTCGGACACGCCGACGGCCAAGCTGCTGGCCACCGTGATGCCGTGGATGAAGGGCCAGCGCCCCGGCTGGCTGATCCGCATGGGCCTCTTCATGTACGACCATCTCGGCGGGCGGAAGATCCTCCCCGGCACGACGACGGTCGACATGCGGACCGACCCCGTGGGCGGCCCGATCGACGACAAGTTCGAGAAGGCCTACGAGTATTCCGACTGCTGGGTCGAGGATTCCCGCCTCGTGGTGCTGAACGCGCGCGACGCCGAAATCCGCGGCGCCGAGATCCTTCCGCGCACGAAGGTCGTCTCCGCCGAGCGCGGGCGCGACCTCTGGACGATCACCCTGCGCGACGCCGACAGCGGCGAGACCTTCACCCGCACCGCCAAAGTGCTGGTCAACGCCGCCGGCCCCTGGGTCGAGCAAGTGCTGCGCGGCGCGCTGCGCCAGAACTCCGCCGGCGGCATGCGCCTCGTGCGCGGCAGCCACATCGTGACGCGCAAGCTGTTCGACCACGGCAAATGCTACTTCTTCCAGGGCGCGGACGGGCGCATCGGCTTCGCCATCCCCTACGAGACCGACTTCACCCTGATCGGCACCACCGAGGCCGATCACGACCAGCCCGACCAGCCGCCCGTCTGCACGCCCGAGGAGCGGCGCTACCTGATCGACTTCGCCAACCGCTACTTCAAGAAGCCGGTGACGGAGGAGGACGTCGTCTGGAGCTATTCCGGCGTCCGCCCCCTCTACGATCAGGACGCGAAATCGGCCACCGCCGCCACGCGCGACTATGTGCTCAGTCTCGACGAGGCGGGCGGCGCGCCGCTTCTGAACATCTTCGGCGGAAAGATCAGCATCTACCGCAAGCTGTCCGAGGAGGCGGTGGACAAGGTCCGCCGGTTTTTCCCCGCCGCGACCGGCGACTGGACCGCCGGCGTCGCGCTGCCCGGCGGCGATTTCGAATGGGACGGCGTGCCGCGGCTGGCGCGCGAGCTGCGCGCCGCCCATCCCTTCCTCACCGAGTTCTGGGCGACCCGCCTCGTGCGCGCCTACGGGACCGAGGCGCGCGAGGTGATCGCCGGCGCCGACGCCGCCGAGGCGCTCGGCCGCGACTTCGGCGCGACCCTCACCGCGCGCGAAGTCGACTGGCTGATGGACCGCGAATACGCCCGCACCGCCGAGGACGTGGTCTGGCGGCGCAGCAAGCTCGGCCTGCGCATGACGCCGGAGCAGATCGCCGCGCTGGACGCGTGGATGCGCGCGCGGCACGATGAGAAGGCGAGCGTCGCAGCGGCCGAGTAGAGCCGCGCACGACCTCGGGGAGGAAGACGAGACATGGCGCTGACCCTCGACGGGGTCTCCAAGGTCGTGAACGGCCTGACCCACATTCATCCGACCGACCTGACGCTCGAACGCGGCACGATGAACGTGCTGCTCGGGCCGACGCTCTCGGGCAAGACCTCGCTGATGCGGCTGATGGCCGGGCTCGACCGGCCCGCCACGGGGCGCATCCTGTGGGAGGGCCGCGACGTGACGGGGATGCGCGTGCAGGACCGCGCCGTCGCCATGGTCTATCAGCAGTTCATCAACTACCCCTCGATGAGCGTCTACGACAACATCGCCTCGCCGCTGCGCCTTCAGGGCAAGCCGCGCGCCGAGATCGACCGCGCCGTGCGCGCCACCGCCGAGATGCTCAAGCTGACGCCCATGCTCGCCCGCAAGCCGCTGGAGCTCTCGGGCGGCCAGCAGCAGCGCTGCGCGCTCGCCCGCGCGCTGGTCAAGGAGGCGGGGCTGGTGCTGCTCGACGAGCCGCTCGCCAATCTCGACTACAAGCTGCGCGAGGAGCTGCGCGCCGAAATCCCCCGCATCTTCGAGGAGTCCGGCGCGATTTTCGTCTACGCCACCACCGAGCCCGAGGAGGCCCTCCTGCTCGGCGGCAACACCGCGACGCTCTGGGAAGGCCGCGTCACCCAGTTCGGCCCCACGCCGCAGGTCTATCGCGCGCCGGTGGACGCGATCACGGCGCGCGTCTTCTCCGACCCGCCGATGAACTTCGTCACGGTCGAGAAGCGCGGCGACCGCCTCTCCTTCGGCGAGGGCCAGTCCGTCCCCGCCGCCGGCGCGCTGGCCGGGCTGGCGGACGGGCGCTACCGCGCGGGCTTCCGCCCCAACCACCTCCGGCTCGAACACGACGCCCCGCAGGCGCTGGCTTTCGAGACGACCCTGATCGTCACCGAGATCACCGGCTCGGAGACCTTCATCCATCTCGACCATGCCGGCGAGCGCTGGGTCGGGCTGATCCACGGCGTGCGCGAGCTGCCGCTCGGGCGGCCCCTCACCGTGCGGCTCGACCCCGCGCATGTCTACGTCTTCGCCGAGGACGGCGCGCTGGTCGCGCCCGCCCCTTACGCGCGCGCGGCCTGAAGGGGGGCGGAACATGGCACGGATCACGCTGGACGGGCTCGCCCATTCCTACCT
>NZ_DAIQNN010000015.1:0-31549 GCF_036788415.1 Rubrimonas sp.
TCCGCTTCGGCGTGCCCTTCGAATACTCGATGCACAACTTCCTGCTGCGCTACTATGTGGCGGAGCACGGGCTCGACCCCGACACCGACATCCAGATCCGCGTCGTGCCGCCGCCCGAGATGGTGGCGAACCTCAGCGCCGGCAATCTCGACGGCTACCTGTCGCCCGACCCGTTCAACCAGCGCGCAGTGTGGGAAGGCGTGGGCTTCATCCACATGCTGACCAAGGACATCTGGGAAGGCCACCCCTGCTGCGCCTTCGCCACGTCCGCGGCTTTCGCGCAACAGAACCCCAACACCTACGGCGCCCTGCTGCGCGCCATCGTCGACGCGACGCAATACGCCTCGAACCCCGACAACCGGGTGGAGATCTCCGAGGCCATCGCGCCGACGAACTATCTCAACCAGCCGGTGCCGGTGATCCAGCAGGTGCTGACAGGGCGCTTCGCCGACGGCCTCGGCAATGTGCAGAACGTGCCGAACCGGATCGATTTCGACCCGTTCCCCTGGCACTCGATGGGCGTGTGGATCCTCACCCAGATGAAGCGCTGGGGCTATATCGAGGGCGACATCGACTATCGCGCCATCGCCGAGCAGGTCTATCTCGCGACCGACGCGGCGGCGGTGATGAAGGAGCTCGGCGTCACGCCGCCGGACGTGACCTACAAGTCGCACGTCATCATGGGCAAGACCTTCGACCCCGCCGAGCCCGAGGCTTACGTCGAGTCCTTCGCGATCCGGCGGAGCTGAGATGATTGCGTCGCTGAACCTGCGCGCGGCCATCCTCTCGGTCGCGCTGCTGGCCGCGGGGCTTCTGGTGTGGGAACTCTCCATCCCGCCGCAGAAGGCCGCCGGCGAGCTGACCGAATACGAGATCCTGATGGGGATGGCCGCGCCGAAAGCCGGCCTGCCCGCCCCGTCCGCCATCTTCGAGAAGGCGTGGGCGGAACTGTCGAACCCGTTCTACGACGCAGGCCCGAACGACAAGGGCATCGGCATCCAGATCGCGTATTCGCTGCAACGGGTGCTGACGGGCTATTTCATGGCCGCGGCCATCGCGATCCCGCTCGGTTTCCTGATCGGCATGTCGCCGCTGATGTATCGCGCGCTCGACCCGTTCATCCAGGTGCTGCGCCCGATCTCGCCGCTGGCGTGGATGCCGCTGGCGCTGTTCGTGATCCGCGACAGCCAGGCGAGCGCCATCTTCGTGATCTTCATCTGCTCGATCTGGCCGATGCTGATCAACACCGCCTTCGGCGTGGCGGGCGTGCGCAAGGACTGGATCAACGTCGCCCGCACGCATGAACTCGGGCCGCTGCGCACCGCCTTCATGGTGATCCTGCCTGCTGCGGCGCCGACCATCGTGACGGGCATGCGCATCTCCATCGGCATCGCGTGGCTGGTGATCGTGGCGGCCGAGATGCTCGTGGGGGGCACCGGCATCGGCTATTACGTGTGGAACGAGTGGAACAATCTCGACCTCACCTCGGTGATCTTCTCGATCCTGATGATCGGCGTCGTAGGCATGATCCTCGACGCCGCCTTCGGGCGCCTGCAGCGCGCCGTCGCCTTCGCGGAGTGAGCCTCATGACCAAGTCGTTCGTCTCCATCGAAGGTCTCGCCAAGCGCTTCCCCGCGCCGGGCGGGGCGCCGCTGACGGTGTTCGAGAACGTCTCCTTCGGCATCGAGAAGGGCGAGTTCGTCTGCATCATCGGCCATTCCGGCTGCGGCAAGTCCACCATCCTCAACGTGCTGGCGGGCCTCGACGAGGCCAGCGAGGGGGCCGTGGCGATGGACGGGCGCGAGGTGAAGGGCCCGAGCCTCGACAGGGGCGTGGTGTTCCAGAACTACTCGCTGCTGCCCTGGCTGTCGGCGCTGAAGAACGTGACCTTCGCGGTCGCCGCCCGCCACCGCGACTGGTCGGCCGAGAAAGTGCGGCTGCACGCGCTGCGCTATCTCGAGCTCGTCGGGCTGACCGGCGGGGCGGAGCACCGCAAGCCCTCGCAGCTTTCGGGGGGGATGCGGCAGCGCGTCTCGATCGCCCGCGCCTTCGCCACCCAGCCGGAATTGCTGCTGCTCGACGAGCCCTTCGGCGCGCTCGACGCGCTGACGCGCGGCTCGATCCAGGACGAGCTGCTGCACATCTGGCAGGGCTCGGGCCAGACCGTGTTCATGATCACCCACGACATCGACGAGGCGATCTATCTCGCCGACCGCATCCTGCTGATGACCAACGGCCCCTTCGCCCATGTCGCCGAGAGCGTGGAGATCACCATCCCCCGCCCCCGCGCGCGGGCGGAGATCGTGAACCACCCGCAGTACTACGCGATCCGCAACCACCTCGTGCAGTTCCTCGCCGTCCGCTCGAAGGAGTTGGGCGGCAAGCCGGTCGCCGACCGGACGCACCGGCCACGCGCGGTGCGGTTCGGGCCGGACCCCAAGGAAACCGAGCCGGGCAAACCCGCGCTCTACGCCGTCAACACCTGAGAGGAAGACCATGATCACCGCCAAGCAATCCGCCTTCGTCGATCCGATGATGGACAAGGACGACGTCGCCGCCATGGTGCTCGCCAAGAAGAAACAGGCGGGCCTGACCTGGGAGGCCATCGCCGACGCCATCGGCATGTCGCCCGTCTGGACCCATTCGGCCTGCACCGGCATGAACTCGATGCCGAAGGAGAAGGCCGACGCGCTCGTGAAGTATCTCGGCCTGCCGCAGGAGGCCGCGTCGGTGCTGGCAGAATTCCCGACCAAGAAGTGGGATCAGGCGGTGCCGACCGACCCGCTGATCTACCGCCTGTATGAAATCGTCGCGGTCTACGGGCCGACGATGAAGGACATCATTCAGGAGAAGTTCGGCGACGGCATCATGTCGGCCATCGACTTCGACATGAAGATCACTCGCGTCGAGCACCCCAAGGGCGACCGCGTGAAAGTCGAGATGACCGGCAAGTTTTTGAAATACAACGAGTGGTGAGGGCGCCGTGTCGCCGGACCGGTCAGGGGCCGGTCCGGGGGGCCGTCGCCCGCAGGCTGAGGCGGACGCGTTTCTCGGTCTCGACGATGGCGAAGAAGAGGGCGCCGGCGCCGAGGACGACGAGCGCCTCGACCAGCGGGACCGGCGCCGTGCCGAGGACCCGCTGCAAGGGCGGAGCGTAAGTGGCGGCGACCTGCGCCACGACGACAAGGCTCACGCAGACCCAGACGACCGGCGTCGCGCGCAGCGCCGCCATCGACAGGCGCGGGGCGTCGGCGTTGCGGATGAAGAACAGGTGGAACGCCTCCAGCGTCACGATGGCGTTGAGCGCCACGGTCCGCGCGAGCGCGTCGTCATGTCCGCGACCGAGCGCCCAAGCGTAGAGCCCGAAAACGGCGGCGACGAAGAGCGTCGAAACCAACGCGACATGCCATAGCAGCGTGGGCGTGAGGATCGGCGCGTCCGGGGCGCGCGGCGGACGGCGCATCGCGCCCTCGTCGCCCGGCTCGAAGGCGAGCGCGAGGCCGAGCGTCACGGCGGTCACGAGGTTGAGCCACAGGATCTGGACCGGGGTGATCGGCAGGGCCAGGCCGGCGCCGAGCGCGATCAGGATGGTCGCCGCTTCGCCTGCGTTGGTCGGCAGCGTCCAGCTGACGACCTTGCGGATGTTGTCGTAGACGATCCGACCCTCGCGGACCGCCGCCGCGATCGAGGCGAAATCGTCGTCGGCGAGCACGATGTCGGAGGCTTCCTTTGCGGCGTCGGCGCCCTTCCGGCCCATCGCCACGCCGGCGTCCGCGCGCTTGAGCGCCGGCGCGTCGTTCACGCCGTCGCCGGTCATCGCCACGATCAGCCCCTGCGCCTGCAACGCGGTCACCAGACGCAGCTTGTGCTCCGGGCTGGTGCGGGCGAACACGTCCGTCTCCCCGGCGACCGAACGAAGCGCGGCGTCGTCCATCGCCTCGATCTCGGCGCCCGTCAGCGCGTCGTCGGGGTTGCGCAACCCGACAATCCGGGCGACGGCGCAGGCGGTGCCGGGATGGTCGCCGGTGATCATCTTGACGCCGATCCCTGCGGCGCGGCAGTCGGCGACTGCGGCGATCGCCTCAGGCCGTGGCGGGTCGATCAGCCCGACGAGGCCGATGAGCGTGAGCGCGCCCTCGAGATCGCCGGGCTTCAGCGCCTCCGCATCCTCGGAACAGCGGCCCTCGGCGACAGCGATCACGCGCCGCCCCGACTGCGCGAGTTCCTCGATCCGCGCGCGCCACAGCGCGGGATCGAGCGGTGCGACAGCGCCGCCGGGGCCGAGCTGGTCGCGGCACATCGCCATCACCGTCTCGGGCGCGCCCTTGAGATGGATGCGCCGCGCGCCGCAGGGTTCGGCATGCAGGGTCGCCATGTAGCGGTGGCGCGCGTCGAACGGGATCGCGTCGAGCCGGCGCCACGCGTCGAACGCCTCCGCGCCGCCGGCGATCTTGGCCGCGAGCGCCAGCAGCGCGCCTTCCATCGGATCGCCCTCGACCCGCCAGTCCGCCTCGGACCGCCGAAGCGCCGCGTCGTTGCAAAGGGCTGCGGCGCGCGCGAAGGCCAGAAGCTCGGCGCGCTCCGCCGGGTCCGCGACCGCTTCGCCGAGCCGGACGGCGCCGACCGGCGCATAGCCTTCGCCTTCGACCGTGAAGATGTGGTCCGCCGCGGCGAGCGCGTCGGCGACCATTTCGTTGCGCGTCAGCGTTCCGGTCTTGTCGGTGCAGATCACCGAAACGGCCCCGAGCGTCTCGACCGCCGGCAGCCGCCGCACGATCGCGTTGCGCCGCGCCATCGCCTGCACGCCGACCGCCATGGTGATCGTCAGCACCGCCGGCAGGCCCTCGGGAATCGCCGCGACCGCGAGGCCGACCACCGCCATGAACAGCTCGTCGACCTCGCGTCCGCCGAGCGCCCAGCCGAGCCCGAAAACGCCCAGCGAGACCAGCAGGATGAAGGCGGTGAGCCAGCGCGCGAAGCCGTCGATCTGGCGCAGCAGCGGCGTGGTCAGCGTCTCGACTGCGCCGATGAGCCCGCTGACGCGGCCGATCTCCGTCGCGCCGCCCGTCGCCGCGACCACGCCGCGACCGGCGCCCGCGGCGACGGTGGTCCCGCTCCAGGCCATCGAGGCGCGGTCGCCGAGCGGGGCGTCGGCCGAAACCGGCTCGCAGGTCTTGTCGACGGGCGCCGACTCGCCGGTGAGCGGGGCTTCCTCGATGCGCAGCCCGCGCGCTTCGATCAACCGCAGATCGGCGGGAACGCGGTCGCCCGCCTCGATCAGCACGATGTCGCCGGGGACGAGGTCCACCGCGTCCACCGTCGCGCGCGCCCCGCCGCGGAGGACCGCGCTGCGGGGCGCCAGCATCGACCGGATCGCCGCCATCGCCGCTTCGGCCCGACCTTCCTGCACCAGACCGATCACGGCGTTGACGAGCACCACGGCGAGGATCACGCAGGCGTCGACGACATGGCCGAGCCACAGGGTGACGGCGGCTGCGGCCAGCAGCACGTAGATCAACAGGTTGTCGAACTGCGCGAGAAACCGGCGCAAAGGCCCTCGGCGGGGGGGCTCGGGAAGTCGGTTCGGCCCGATAGCGTCGCGCCGTCGCGCGACCTCTCCTTCGTCGAGGCCGGAGGGGGCGGCCCCGAGGGCGCGGAGCGCGTCGTCGGCGGACAGCGCGTGCCAGTCTGACATCGGGTCGAACTCCGTTCGGGCGGGCCTCGGTTCGCCTTGGAGGTCTTGGCTCAGGCGGCTCCTGTCAACGCCTTCGCGAAGTCTTCGGGATCGAAGGGCGCGAGGTCGTCGATGGTCTCGCCGACGCCGATGGCGTGGATCGGCAGGCCGAAGCGGTCGGCCAGCGCCACCAGCACGCCGCCTTTCGCCGTGCCGTCGAGCTTGGTCATCACCAGCCCCGACACCTGCGCGACCTTCTGGAAGATCTCCACCTGACTCAGCGCGTTCTGGCCGGTGGTGGCGTCGAGCACCAGGAGCGTGTTGTGCGGCGCGCTCTCGTCGCGCTTGCGCAGCACGCGGACGATCTTGGCGAGTTCCTCCATCAGGTCGGCGCGGTTCTGGAGCCGGCCGGCGGTGTCGATCAGCAGCAGGTCGGCGCCTTCGGCCTCGGCTTTCGTCAGCGCATCGAAGGCGAGGGAGGCAGGGTCGGTCCCCTGGGCTGCGGTCAGAACGGGCACGCCGGCGCGCTGGCCCCAGATCTGGAGTTGCTCGACGGCGGCGGCGCGGAAGGTGTCGCAGGCGGCGATCACCACCGACTTGCCGGCGGCGCGGAACTGGCTGGCGAGCTTGCCGATGGTCGTGGTCTTGCCCGACCCGTTCACGCCCACCACCAGCACCACTTGCGGGCGCTTCGGGTAGATCGGCAGGGGCTTCGCGACGGGGTCGAGGATGCGCGCGACTTCCGCCGCCAGCGCCTGCTTGAGCTCGGCGGCGCCGACGCGGCGCCCGAAGCGGCCCTCGGCGATGTTGGCGGCGACGCGCAGCGCGGTTTCGACGCCGAGATCGGCCTGGATCAGCAATTCCTCGAGGCCTTCGAGCATGTCGTCGTCGAGCACGCGGCGCTTTTCGACAGTGGGGGCGAGGCTCGGCTGAGGGGCGGGCGGCGCTGCGATCTGCGCCACGCTCTGCGGGGGCGGGGCCGGCTGGATGGCGGGCGCCGCCTCCGGCGCTTCGCGGCCTTCGGGCGCGCCGCGCAGGCCGCCGGTCAGGCGGGCGAAGAAGCCGGGGCGCTTTTCGGGAGACGGAGCGGGGGCGGGCTGAGGGGCCGCGAAAGGCTCGGGCTGGTATTCGGGCTCGGGCTGGGGCTCCGGCTCGGGGGCGGGTTCGGGCGCAGGTTCGGGCGCGGGTTGGGGCTTAAAGGAGGGTTCGGGCTCGGGGGCGGGCTCCGGTTCCGGGGCGGGGGGCGCCTCGGCGGCTTGCGGCGGCGGGGCGGGCTCGGGCTCGGGTTCGGGCGGCGGCGGCGGGGCGACGGGCTCGGAGACGCTGTCGCCCTTGGACAGCAGCGCGTCGACCCCCTCGTCGAGCTTCGAGGAGGACTTGGTCAGCCGCTCGCGCAGCCTGCTGAAGAACGACATCGCAAGGGCTCCACCGGTTCGGTCGGCTCAGGACTTACCGCCTGCGCGCTCCGAAGGAAACGCCCGCCTCACGCCGCCAGCAGCCGCCCCTCCGCCGCGCCCGCCACGCGCGCCGGCGCCACCGCGCCCACTTCGCGGTCCTGCGGAAAGACGATCTCCGCGAAGCCCTCGGTGCGCCCGATGCGCGGCGTCTCGGCGAGCGCCTGCTCGGTCGCCCCGATCCGCGAGGCGAGATAGGACGCCGCCCGCGCCTCGCCCAGCGCCCGTAGCCGCGCCGCGCGCTCGACGCGCTCGGGCTTGGGCACTTGCGGCATCCGCGCCGCCGGCGTGCCCTTGCGCGCGGAGTAGGGAAACACGTGCAGCCAGGTCAGCCCGCATTCCTCCACCAGCCGCAGCGAATTGGCGAACATCGCCTCGGTCTCGGTGGGAAAGCCCGCGATCAGGTCGGCGCCGAACACCATGTCGGGGCGGCGCGCGCGTATCGTCTCGCAGAAGCGGATCGCGTCGTCGCGCAGATGGCGGCGCTTCATGCGCTTGAGGATCATGTCGTCGCCCGCCTGCAGCGACAGGTGAAGATGCGGCATCACCCGCGCCTCTCCGGCGATCGCCTCGACCAGAGCGGGGTCCGCCTCGACGCTGTCGATGGAGGACAGGCGCAGGCGCGGCAGTTCGGGGACGAGCGTCAGGATGCGCTGGACCAGATCGCCGAGCGGCGGCGCGCCGGGCAGGTCGGCGCCCCAGCTGGTGAGGTCCACGCCGGTCAGCACGATCTCGTTGTAGCCGGCGGCGACGAGCCGGCGGATCTGGCCGACCACCTCGCCCGCCGGCGCGCTGCGCGAGACGCCGCGCCCGAAGGGGATGACGCAGAAGGTGCAGCGATGGTCGCAGCCGTTCTGGATCTGCACATAGGCGCGCGAGCGCGTCCCGAAGCCGTCGATCAGATGGCCGGCGGTCTCGCGCGCGCTCATCACGTCGTCGACCAGCACCCGCTCGGCGGCGCCGATGAAATCCGGCGCCCAGGTCTCGGGCCGCATCTTCTCCAGATTCCCGAGCACGAGGTCGACTTCGGGCATCGCCGCGAAGGTCTCGGGCTCGGTCTGCGCGGCGCATCCGGTGACGATCAGCGTGGCGCCGGGGTGCTCGCGGCGCAGCCGGCGGATGCGCTGGCGGGCCTGCCGCACGGCCTCCGCCGTCACGGCGCAGGTGTTGACGACCACCGCGTTCCCGAGGCCGGCCTGCGCGGCGAGCGTCTTCATCGCCTCGGTCTCGTAGGCGTTGAGGCGGCAGCCGAACGTCTCGAACACCGGGACGGTCATGCCAGCGCCGCCAGGAATTCGGGCGCGATCTCGCCGGTGAAGACATCCGCGACGGGGCCGGCCATCAGCACATGGCCGTCGGCGCGCCAGTCGATCTCGAGCGTCCCGCCTTCCAGCTCAACCGCCACCCGCCGGTCGGTCAGCCCGCGCAGGGCGCCGGCCACGGCGATGGCGCAGGCGCTGGAGCCCGAGGCGAGCGTCGGGCCGACGCCGCGCTCCCAGACGCGCGCCCGCACATGCCCGCGGTCGATCACCTGCGCGAACTGCACGTTGGTCCGCTCGGGAAACAGCGGATGCGTTTCGACTTCGGCGCCGCGCGCGCGCCAGTCGACCGCCGCCAGATCCGCTACGAAATGCACGCAATGCGGGTTGCCCATGCTGAGCGCAGCCGGATTGCCCGGCAGCGGCAGGGCCAGCGCATCCGCCGCTTCCGACAGCGGCACGTCGCGCCAGCCGGTCGCGGGCGCGCCCATGTCCACTTCGATCAGCCCGTCCTCGCGTCGCCGCGCCTCAAGCACGCCCCGCCCGGCCACCTCGATGCGCAGGTCGGGGCCGAGACCCTCCGCCAGCATCAGCGCCGCGACGCAGCGCGTGGCGTTGCCGCAGGCGGCGGCGCGGCTGCCGTCGGCGTTCCAGTAGGCGACGGCCACATCGGCGCCGGGGGCGTCGCTCAGCATGGCGAGCTGGTCGAAGCCCACGCCGCGGCGGCGGTCGCCGAGCGCGCGCGCGAGCGCAGGCGTCATGGCCGCCGCGTCGCCCGAGCGCGCGTCGATCACGACGAAGTCGTTGCCCAGCCCGTGCATCTTGCGAAAACGCAGCGGGGCCGGCGCGGGGGCGTCCAGCCTGCTCATGCGCGCCGATATACGCGCGCCCTCCCGCCGACGCCAGAGCGCCGATTCGCTGCGCAGGTCCGGCTCGGGGCTGTCGGACAGGGCTGCGGCGGTCTGCCGCGCGAAGGCCCAAGCATCTGCGGCGGCGGCGCTTTCGACCCGTGCCGGGGGCTCGTGCGGCGAAAGTCGGGTGGCTCGTTGCAACTCGATCGTGAATCAATCGTTGCAACTTCTCCGCGAGGTCCGCCATGCGCATCGACGCGCCCCTCTTCGCCGCCGCGCTCTCCCGTCGTCCCGACCCGCAGCGCCCGCGCGCCGGGGCCGCCGACGAGTTCGCGCAGCATGGCCAGGCCCGCGCGCGCGGCGCGACGGCCACTCGGGTGACGCTCTGGCCCGACCCGCGCGCGCCGCGTTGCGACATCCTGCGCGCCACGCCCGCCGAGTTCGTCGCGCCGCCGGAGGGCGTCGCGCCCGACGACGCGCTGAACGCGGCGCGCCGCCTCGGCCCCGATTTCGCAGCGCAGGAGGGCGCGGCGCGGGCGGCGCTGGGGTGCGGCGCGCCCGAGGACATGGCGATGGCGGTCGCGCGCGAGGCGCTGGCGGCGCAGGCGGCGCGCCTCATGGCCCTGCCGGCGCTGCTCGGCGACGCGCCCGCAGCGCCGCCGGAACCGGGGGCCGATGCCGCAGACATCTCGCGGGCTCTGTTCGGCGAAGGCGGGGCGCCGCGGTGCGCGGCGGAGTTCGAGCGCTGGATCGGCCGCGGGCAGACGCCGCTCGCAAGCGCCTTCGCGATGCTCTGGACGCGCTGCGACGCGCGCTGGGGGCGCGCCGATCTGGCGCTCTGGTCGCCGGCCTCCGGGCTCGCGGGGCTCGACTGGCGCAGGGCGGAGTGGTTCGGCGCGCCGGTCGAGGCGGGGGTCGCGGCGCGCGTCTGCGATTGCGACCTCGCGCGGTCGGTCGAGGCGCGGCGCGGGCGCGGGCTGGTCTGGCGGTTCGTCGCCCGGCTGACCGACGCCGCAAGGTTGATCGCGGCGCTGCGCGACGGCGCCGGCGCGCCGCCGCTCGCCCCCGCCCATGGCGTCGGGGTGGCGCTGACCGCGCGCGGGCCGTTGCTGCTGCGCGCGCGGCTGCGCCCGGACGGTCGGGTGGCGGCGCTCGAACGGCTCGACGCCGCGGCCTTCGCGCTGCATCCCGGAGGCGCGCTGGCCCAGGCGCTCGCGCATCTGCCGCATGGCGACGCGGCGCGGCAGGAGATGGCGGCGCGGCTGATCGTCGACAGCCTCGATCTGGGGCGCGTGCGCGTCGAAGTCGTCGCGCAGGGCGAGGCGCGCGGCGCGCTTCAGGGTGCGGCGTAACCCCGCCGCGTTGCCTCAGCGCGCGATTTGGGTCTAGGTATTTCCGAGCAGAATGCTTGGACAAGCCATGACCGACGCCGCCCGGCCCTTCGACCCGCAGACCCGACGCGCCGCGCCCCGCGCCGCGCGGGTCTCCGGCCTGACGCTTGCGGCGCTCGCGCTCGCGGCGGCGGTGATCGGGCCGATTCTCGCCGTCGCCGCCTCGCTGCTCCAGCAGAGCGAGGGGACATGGGCGCATCTCGCGCGCACCCTGCTGCCGGTCTATGTCGGCAACACGCTGCTGCTCGGCGCGTTGGTGGCGGCGGGGACTGCGGCGGTCGGCGTCGGCGCCGCATGGCTCGTGACGATGTGCCGGTTTCCGTTCCGGCGGCAGTTCGAATGGGCGCTGGCGCTGCCGCTCGCGCTGCCCGCCTATGTGATCGCCTACGCCTACACCGACCTGCTCGACCACCCCGGCGCGGTGCAGTCGGCGCTGCGCGCGGCGTTCGGCTGGGGGCCGCGCGACTACTGGTTTCCCGAGATCCGCTCGGTCGAGGGCGCGGCGGTCATGTTCGTGCTCGTGCTCTACCCTTACGTCTATCTGCTGGCGCGCACCGCGTTCCTGCAGCAATCGGCCTGCGCCTTCGACGTCGCGCGCACGCTGGGCTTCGGGCCGTGGGGCGCGTTCGCGCGCGTGGCCGCGCCGATGGCGCGCCCCGCCATCGCGACCGGCGTCGCGCTCGCGCTGATGGAGACGCTGGCCGATTTCGGCACGGTCGCGCATTTCGGCGTGCAGACTTTCGCGACCGGCATCTACCGCTCATGGTTCGCGCTGGGCGACCGGGTGGCGGCGGCGCAGCTCTCGGCTTGCCTGATGGCCTTCGTGCTGGTTCTGGTGGCGCTCGAGCGCACCCAGCGCCGCGCCGCGCGCTATTGTCCGCCGGGCGTGTTCCACGAATTGCAGGCCTTCGAGTTGCGCGGCTGGCGGCGCTGGGCGGCGTTCGGCCTGTGCGCGGCGCCGGTGACGCTGGGATTTCTGGCGCCGGTGGCGATCCTGCTGCATCTGAGCCTCACCGACGGGCACAACCTGTTCGGCGCGCGCTATGTGCGATTCGCGCTGAACTCTCTGACGCTGGCCGGGGCGGCGGCGGTCGTCACCGTCGCCGCCGCGATCCTGCTCAGCTACGCCGAGCGCCTCGCGCCGGGGCCGGCGACGCGCGCGGCCAACCGGGTCGCGGCGATGGGGTATGCGATCCCCGGCGGCGTGATCGCCGTCGGCATGCTGATCCCGCTCGCCGCCTTCGACAACGCGCTCGACGGCTGGATGCGGGCCAATCTCGGCGTCTCGACGGGGCTGCTGCTCACCGGCTCGATCGCGGCGCTGGTCTTCGCCTACATGGTGCGCTTCATGGCGGTGGCGCTGCAGACGGTCGAGGCGGGCTTCGGGCGCATCACGCCGTCGATGGACCACGCCGCCCGCGCGCTGGGCGAGAGCGCCGGCGGGGCGCTGCGCAGGGTTCATGCGCCTATGTTGCGCGGGGCGCTGCTGACCGCGGCGCTGATCGTCTTCGTCGACGTGATGAAGGAGTTGCCCGCCACGCTCATCATGCGGCCGTTCAATTTCGACACGCTGGCGGTGCAGGCTTACCGGCTGGCCTCGGACGAGCGGCTGGCGCAGGCCTCGACGCCGGCGCTCGCCATCGTCGCCGCCGGGCTGATCCCGGTGCTGCTGCTCAGCGCGCAGATCCGCCGCTCGCGCCCCGGGTCGCACTGAGGGGGCCTCCTGCGCGGCGGGGGGCCGCGTTGCGCGGACACTCCGGATGCGCGATAGCGGCGGACGCAGAAGAACATCCGCCGGCCCCCGACTGCGACCGAAGCAGCGCCCGGCGCCCCTGACCGGAGAGGACCGCATGACGATCACCGTCGGAACCGACGCCGCACAGGCCCGCCGCACGCTTCAGGTCGGCGGCGCCAGCTACGCCTATTACAGCATCGACGCGGCGACGGCGGCGGGCCTCGGCGACTTCTCCAAGCTGCCGGCGGCGCTAAAGGTGGTGCTTGAGAACCTCCTGCGCTTCGAGGACGGCAAGACGGCGACGCTCGACGACATCCGCGCCTTCGCCGACTGGGCGAAGAACGGCGGCACGTCCGACCGCGAGATCGCCTATCGCCCGGCGCGCGTGCTGATGCAGGACTTCACCGGCGTTCCGGCCGTGGTCGACCTCGCCGCGATGCGCGACGCGATGAAGGCGCTCGGCGGCGATCCGGAGAAGATCAATCCGCTCAACCCGGTCGACCTCGTGATCGACCATTCGGTGATGGTGGACGAGTTCGGCAATCCCCGCGCCTTCCAGCTCAACGTCGACCGCGAATACGAGCGCAACGGCGAGCGCTACGAGTTCCTGAAATGGGGCCAGGGCGCCTTCGACAATTTCCGCGTCGTGCCGCCCGGCACCGGCATCTGCCATCAGGTCAACCTCGAATACCTCGCCCAGACCGTCTGGACCGACAAGGACCAGACGGGCGCCGAGGTCGCCTATCCCGACACGCTGGTCGGCACGGACAGCCACACGACCATGGTCAACGGCATGGCGGTGCTCGGTTGGGGCGTCGGCGGCATCGAGGCGGAGGCGGCGATGCTCGGCCAGCCGGTCTCGATGCTGATCCCCGAAGTGGTGGGCTTCGAGCTGACCGGCGCGCTGAAGGAAGGGGTGACGGCGACCGACCTCGTGCTGGTCGTGACGCAGATGCTGCGCAAGAAGGGCGTGGTGGGCAAGTTCGTCGAGTTCTACGGCGCGGGCCTCGACCATCTGCCGCTCGCCGACCGCGCGACCATCGCCAACATGGCGCCGGAATACGGCGCGACCTGCGGCTTCTTCCCGGTCGACGCGGAGACCCTGCGCTATCTGCGGGTGACGGGCCGCGACGAGGCGCGCATCGCGCTGGTGGAGGCCTACGCCAAAGCCAACGGGCTGTGGCGCGGGACCGACTACGCGCCGGTCTACACGGCGACGCTGTCGCTCGACATGGGGACGGTGGAGCCCTGCATCTCGGGCCCCAAGCGCCCGCAGGACCGCGTTCTGCTCGCCGAAGCCGCGCCCGCCTTCGCCAAGGCGATGGAGACCGAGTTCAAGCGCCCGATGGACAAGACCGTTCCCGTCGAGGGGATGGATTACGCCATCAAGTCCGGCTCGGTGGTGATCGCCGCGATCACCTCCTGCACCAACACGTCCAACCCGTATGTGATGATCGCGGCGGGCCTTGTGGCGCGCAAGGCGCGCGCGCTGGGGCTGACGCGCAAGCCCTGGGTGAAAACCTCGCTCGCGCCCGGCTCTCAGGTCGTCTCGGCCTATCTCGAGGCGGCGGGGCTTCAGGAGGATCTCGACGCGCTGGGCTTCAATCTGGTGGGCTATGGCTGCACCACCTGCATCGGCAATTCCGGCCCGCTGCCCGAGCCGATCAGCAAGGCGATCACCGAGGGCGATCTGGTGGCCTGCTCCGTGCTGTCGGGCAACCGCAACTTCGAGGGCCGCGTGAACCCCGACGTGCGCGCCAACTACCTGGCCTCGCCGCCGCTCTGCGTGGTCTACGCCATCGCCGGCGACATGACCGTCGACGTCACGAAGGCGCCACTGGCCCAGACGCCGGACGGGCGCGACGTGTTCCTCGCCGATCTCTGGCCGAGCCAGATGGAAGTCGCGGAGCTCGTCGAGAAGACCGTGACCCGCGCCGCCTTCACCGAGAAATACGCCGACGTCTTCAAGGGCGACGAGAAGTGGCGCGCGATCGAGACCGACGACGCGCTCACCTATTCATGGCCCTCGACAAGCACCTATGTCCAAAACCCGCCCTATTTCGAAGGGATGGGGCCGGAGAAGGGCGAGATCGAGAACATCACCGGCGCGCGCATCCTCGCCATCCTCGGCGACAGCATCACCACCGACCACATCTCGCCCGCCGGCTCCTTCCGCGACACGACGCCCGCGGGCCGCTTCCTGATCGACCGACAGGTGCCGGTGCGCGACTTCAACTCCTACGGCGCGCGGCGCGGCAATCACCAAGTGATGATGCGCGGCACCTTCGCCAACATCCGAATCAAAAACGAGATGCTGGACGGGGTCGAGGGCGGCTACACGGTCGGGCCCGACGGGTCGCAGATGGCGATCTACGACGCGGCGATGGCCTGGGCGAACTACGGCGTGCCGCTGGTGATCGTGGCCGGCAAGGAATACGGCTCGGGCTCCTCGCGCGACTGGGCGGCCAAGGGCACGGCGCTTCTGGGCGTCAAGGCGGTGATCGCCGAGAGCTTCGAGCGCATCCACCGTTCGAATCTGGTGGGGATGGGGGTGATCCCGTTCGAGTTCACCGGAGGCGACGACCGCAAGACGCTGGGCCTGCGCGGCGACGAGAGCATCACCATCGACGGGCTGGAGGACGATCTGCGCCCGCGCCAGATCGTGGAGGCGAAGATCGCCTATGGCGACGGCTCGGTGAAGACCATCGAACTGCGCTGCCGGATCGACACCGAGATCGAGGTCGAATACGTCGAACATGGCGGCGTGCTGCATTACGTGCTGCGAGATCTCGCGTCTCGGGCCGCCTGAGGCGTCGCGCGAGCCCCGGCGCGCCGGGTCTCGCGGCCGTAGGAATCCCGCCGCGCTGTGTTTCCCGCGACACAGCGCGGACCATTGTTCATCAACGAAAATTTGAGGCGGGTTTTCGGCGGGCGACAAGGTTTAGCGTGAAAGACTGTTCGGGCTGACTTGGAGCGGAATTCAGTGTTTTTCACCACCATTTTTCGCAATTTCCTTACGGGCGCGGCCATGGCGGGTTTCGCGTCCGCCGCGCTCGCCGACGAGCCGAAGGGACCGGTCGTCGTCGAGCTTTTCACGAGTCAGGCGTGCAGCTCCTGTCCGCCCGCCGACGCGCTTCTGGCGGAACTCGCCGAGCGCGGCGACGTGATCGCGCTGGCTCTGCATGTCGATTATTGGGATTATCTCGGCTGGCGCGACATGTTCGGCTCGCCTGCGAACACGCGGCGCCAGCGCGATTACGCCGAGGGCGCGAGCTCCCGGATCGTGTTCACGCCGCAGATGGTGATCGACGGAAGCGTCTCGGTCGTCGGCTCGCGGCGCGAGGAGGTCTTCGACGAGATCGCGCTCGCGGCGACCCATCGCAAGCCGGCGCGGGTGGCCATCCGCCGCGACGGCGCATGGCTCGACATCTCGGTGGACGTCGCCGGCGAGGGCGGGCGGGACGAGGTTCTCGAAGTGGCGATGTTCGTCCTCGAGCCGCCCGCGACCGTCAAGCCGACCCGCGGAGAGAATGCGGGGCGGCGCATTCTCTACCGCAACGCCGTGCGCGACTGGCATGTGCTGGGCGAGTGGCGTGGCGCCCCGGCCCGCTGGCGGGCCCCGGCCCCGCAGGATGCGGAGGCGGTCGCGGTGATCGCGCAGATGGCCAACGGAAGGGAGATCGTCGGCGCGGCAATGCTGGCGCTGCGCGCGGACGCCGACCTCATCAGCCACTCCGACGCGCGGGACCCGGTCCGGCTTGGCCCGAGCGCGCCGGCGACGCAGTAGGGCCGCCGGCGCGGTTTCAGCCGGCCTTCTGGAAATAGATCCCCGACAGGGCCGGCAGCGTGATCTCGACCGAATCGGGGCGCCCGTCGGTCTCGACCGGCGCGCTCTCGACGGCGCCGAGATTGCCCTTGCCCACTCCGCCATAGATCGGCGCATCGCTGTTCAGGCGCTCGACCCATCGCCCGGGCGCCGGGACGCCGATCCGCAGCCGCCGCTCCACCGGGGTGAAGTTGAAGACCGCCAGCACTGGCGCGTCGCCCTCGCCGCCCTTGCGCACCCAGGCGTAGACCGACTGGTCGGCGTCGTCGGCGCGGATCCACTCGAAGCCCTCGGGGCTGGCGTCGCGCCGGTGCAGCGCCGGCACGTCGCGATAGAGACGGTTGAGGTCGCGCACCAGCAGCCGCACCCCTTCATGCGACGGGTCGCCGAGGCGCGCCCAGTCGAGCGCGCCCATATGCGACCATTCCTCGGGTTGGGCGAACTCGCCGCCCATGAACAGCAGCTTCTTGCCGGGATGCGCCCACATGAAGGCGAAATAGGCGCGCAGATTGGCGAAGGATTGCCAGCGGTCGCCCGGCATCCGTCCGAACAGCGAGCCCTTGCCGTGCACGACTTCGTCATGGCTGAGCGGCAGGACGAAATTCTCCGAGAAGCCGTAGAGCAGACCGAACGTCATCTGGTGGTGGTGGTGGCGGCGATGGACCGGGTCGCGGCGCATGTAGTCGAGCGTGTCGTGCATCCAGCCCATATTCCACTTGAAGCCGAAGCCGAGCCCCCCGGCGTCGACCGGCTTCGACACGCCCGGCCAGGCGGTGCTTTCCTCCGCGACGGTCATCACCGAGGCGTCGTCGCCATACACCACCATGTTCATGCGCTTGAGGAATTCGACCGCTTCGAGGTTCTCGCGCCCGCCATGGCGGTTGGGGATCCACTCGCCGCCCTTGCGCGAATAGTCGCGGTAGAGCATCGACGCCACCGCATCGACGCGCAGCCCGTCCACATGATGCTCGCGCAGCCAGTAGAGCGCGTTCGCGATCAGGTAGTTGGCGACCTCGCGCCGTCCGTAGTTGTAGATCAGCGTGTTCCAGTCGGGGTGGAAGCCCTCGCGCGGGTCGGCGTGCTCGTAGAGCGCGGTTCCGTCGAATCGCCCCAGCCCATGCGCGTCCGACGGGAAATGCGCCGGCACCCAGTCGATGATCAGCCCGAGCCCCGCCTTGTGGCAGGTCTGCACGAAGTCGCGGAACTCGTCGGGCGTCCCGTGGCGAATCGTGGGCGCGTACATGCCCACCGGCTGATAGCCCCAGGAGCCGTCGAAGGGATATTCCGAGACGGGCATGGTCTGGATATGGGTGAAGCCCATGTCGCGCGCGTAGGGGACCAGCTGGTCCGCGAGTTCGTGATAGGACAGCGGGCGCCCGCCCTCTGCGCGCCGCCAGCTCGGCAGATGGACTTCGTAGATCGAGACCGGCGCGGCGACCGAATTGCGCGCGGCGAGCGTCGCCATCCAGTCGCCGTCGTCCCAGACGCGACCGCGCAGGTCGCGCACGATCGAGGCGGTGGCGGGCGGATGCTCGGCGCCGAAGCCCACCGGGTCGGCCTTGAGCGGCAGGATGCGGCCGTCCCGCGCCTTGATCTCATATTTGTAGGCCGTCCCCGCTCCGACGCCGGGCGCGAAGGTCTCCCACACGCCCGAAGCGCCGCGCGGGCGCATGATGTGGCGGCGCCCGTCCCAGTCGTTGAACTGCCCGACCACCGAGACGCGGCGCGCATCCGGCGCCCAGACGGCGAAATGCGTCCCCTCGACCCCTTCATGCGTCATCGGATGCGCGCCGAGCCGCTCCCACAGCCGCAGATGCGCGCCTTCCGAGAAATAATGCTCGTCCTGTTCGCCGAGGACCGGGCCGTGCTGATATGGGTCGTCGATCTCCCAGACGTTCCCGCCGGCCTGCGCCTGCAGCCGCCAGCGCGGCAGCCGCACCGGCGAGAGCGCGCCGAAGAAGTCGCGCGCCGGCCCCGGCGCGAGCGCGAGCAGGGGCGCGCCGGTGACGGCGTTGAGCGCGACCAGCGTCTGCGCGCCGGGGACGAAGGCGCGCACCGCCCAGCCGCCGTCCACTTTGTGTTGGCCGAGCTGCGCGAAGGCGTCCCAGCCGTCGCCTGCGGCGATGCGTTCTGCGGCGGCGGCGTCGAGCAGCGCGTCGGGTGCGGCGGTCATCGGCCTCTCCTGTCAGTGGTTCGCCGCTACTCCTTACGCGCATCGCGCGCGGAAAGCGAAGCCTGCGCCGCCCGTTCGACCTTTCGCCATCTCTTGCGGTCTTGAGTTGCATCCGACCCACCTTTCAGGCCACGTTGCGAGTGCGAACGGCGCGCATTGCACAGCGTCGGCGAATTGGGGGAGCGCGGGCCAGCGATGAGCGTCGACCGAATCGAGACCGGCGCGCTGACGCGCAACGCCATGGCCTTCGTGCTCGCGGGGGGACGCGGATCGCGGCTGAAGGAGCTTACCGACCGCCGCGCCAAGCCCGCGGTCTATTTCGGGGGCAAGGCCCGCATCATCGACTTCGCGCTCTCGAACGCGGTGAATTCCGGCATCCGCCGCATCGGCGTCGCCACCCAGTACAAGGCGCATTCGCTGATCCGTCACCTGCAGCGCGGCTGGTCGTTCTTCAATGCGGGCCGCGGCGAGGGGCTCGACATCCTGCCCGCCTCGCAGCAGATCGACGAGCGGAGCTGGTATCTCGGCACCGCCGACGCGGTCTATCAGAACGTCGACATCATCGAGGGCTACGACCCCGCCTATATCGTGATCCTCGCGGGCGACCACATCTACAAGCAGGATTACGGGCGGATGCTCGCCCAGCATGTCGACCGCAACGCCGACGTCACCGTCGGCTGCATCGAGGTCCCGCGCGCCGAGGCCTCGGCTTTCGGGGTGATGCAGGTCGACGAGACGGGCCGCATCGTGGAGTTCGTCGAGAAGCCCGCAGACCCCCCGCGGATGCCCGAGAAGCCCGATCTTTCGCTGTGTTCGATGGGCATCTACGTCTTCGACACGAGCTTCCTGCTCGACTGCCTGCGCGAGGACGCCGCCGACCCAGACAGCAGCCATGATTTCGGTAAGGACATCATCCCCAAACTGGTGAAGTCCGGCCTCGCCATCGCGCACAGCCTCACCGAGAGCTGCGTGATGACGGGCGGCGAGAAGGCGCCCTACTGGCGCGACGTGGGCACCATCGACGCGTTCTGGAAGTCAAATCTCGACCTGACCGATTTCGAGCCCGAACTCGACATCTACTCAACGGACTGGCCGATCTGGACGTTCTCCGAGCTCACCCCGCCCGCCAAGTTCGTGCATGACGAGGATGGGCGGCGCGGCATGGCGGTGTCGTCGCTCGTCTCGGGCGGCTGCGTGGTCTCGGGCTCGAGCGTCACGCGCTCGCTGCTGTTCACGGGCGTGCGCTGCCACAGCTTCAGCGAAGTCGACCGGGTCGTCGCGCTGCCCTATTGCGAGATCGGTCGGCGGGCGCGGCTGCGCGACGTGGTGCTCGACCGCGGCGTGATCGTGCCGCCCGGTCTCGTGATCGGCGAGGACCCCGAACTCGACGCCGCCCGCTTCCGCCGCACCGAAGCCGGCGTCGTGCTGGTGACCCAGACCATGATCGACGCGCTCGACCTCTCCTGAAGCCGCCTCCGCCGAAGGATCTCCGCGATGAACATTCTCTTCGCCGTCTCCGAATGCGCCCCTTTCGTCAAGACCGGCGGGCTGGCCGACGTCGCGGGCGCCCTGCCCAAGGCCTTGACTGCGCAGGGCGTCTCGACGCGGGTGCTGTTGCCGCTCTATCCCGCCCTCGCCCCGCTGCGCGACCGGGCGACCGATCTGGGCGAGGTCGAAGGCGTCGGCGGAACGGCGCGGCTGCTGGCGCTGGAGGCCGAGGGGATCGATCTGCTGATGCTCGACGCGCCCGCCCTCTACGACCGGCCCGGCGGCCCCTATATCGACGCCGGCGGGGCCGACTGGGCCGACAACCATCTCCGCTTCGCCTTCCTGTCGCGCGCCGCGGCCCGGATCGCGCGCGACGGGGCCGGCGGCTGGGCGCCCGACGTCGTGCACGCGCATGACTGGCAGACCGCGCTGACGCCGGCCTATCTGAAGCTCGAAGGGGCCGGCGGGCCGCCTTGCGTGGTCACCGTGCACAACATCGCCTTCCAAGGCGTGTTCCCGAGCACGCTGATCGACGCGCTTGCGCTGCCGCGCGAGGGCTTCACGGTCGAGGGCTACGAATACTGGGGGCAGATCGGGTTTCTGAAGGCGGGGCTCGCCTATGCCGACCGCATCACCACCGTCAGCCCGACCTACGCCCGCGAGCTGACCGCGGCCGAGTTCGGGATGGGGCTGCAGGGGTTGATCGCGACCCGGCGGGCCGATCTTGAAGGCGTCCTCAACGGAGTCGACGTCGATGTCTGGAACCCGGAGACGGACCCGCTGCTCGCCGCTCCGTATTCTGCGAAATCGCTCAAGGGCAAGGCGGTCAACCGCGCCGCGCTCGCCGAGCGGATGGGGATCGACGCGACCGAGGACGCGCCGCTCTTCGGTCTCGTCAGCCGGCTGACCCGGCAGAAGGGGGTGGACCTGCTGCTCGCAGTGCTGCCTCGGCTGCTCGCCCGCGGGGCGACGCTGGCGGTGCTCGGCGCGGGCGACGCCGATCTCGAGGCCGGTCTGCGCGCCGCGGCCACCGCCTATCCGCGCCGGGTCGGGGTCGAGGTCGGCTATTCGGAGAGTCTCGCGCATCTCATGCAGGCGGGCTGCGACAGCATCCTCGTGCCGTCGCGCTTCGAGCCCTGCGGGCTCACCCAGCTCTACGCGCTGCGCTACGGCTCGCCGCCGCTGGTCGCGCGGACGGGCGGGCTCGCCGACACGGTGATCGACGCCAACGAGGCCGCCTGCGTCGCCGGCTGCGCCACCGGCTTCCAGTTTTCGCCGATCGCGGCGGGCCTGCTCGCCGACGCCATCGACCGCGTCTGCGACGCCTACGCCGACCGCAAGCTCTGGGCCGCCATCGCGCGCCGGGCGATGCGCCATCCGGTCGGCTGGGACGCCTCCGCCGCGCATTACGCCGCGCTCTACGCCGACCTGGCCGGCGGCGCGCCGGGCGACCTCTCGGGCGAGGCCGCCGCGTGAGCGCTGCGACCCGCGGGCGCCCCTGGCCGCTGGGGCTGACCTGCGAGGCCGACGGCTCGGCCAATGTCGCCGTCTTCTCCGCCCATGCCGAGGAGATCGAGCTGTGCCTGTTCGCCGCCGACGGCGCGCAGGAGACCGACCGCATCGCGCTCGCCGGGCGCACCGGAGACGTGCGCCACGCCCGCATTCCCGAGCTTCGGCCCGGTCAGCTCTACGGTCTGCGCGCAAGCGGACCCTGGGCGCCGGAGCGCGGGCAGCTCTTCAACCCCTGCCGCCTGTTGCTCGACCCCTATGCCCGCGCGCTGAGCGGCGGCATCGACCCGACCGACCCGCGGCTGCTGTCGCACGACCCCGCGCGCGGGCCGCAATATCCCGGTCCGGCCGACAGCGCGCCGGCCACCGCCCGCTCCGTCGCCACCGCCCCGACTCCTCCGGTCCCGCCCGAGGAGCGCCCGCGCACGCCGTGGGAGGACACGGTGATCTACGAGGCCCATCCCAAGGGCCTGACCATGCTGCACCCCGACATCCCCGCCAGCCTGCGCGGCTCCTACGAGGCGCTCGCACATCCTGCGATGCTGCGGCACTTCAAGGAGCTCGGCGTCACGGCGGTCGAGCTTCTGCCGATCCACGCATTTCTCGACGACGGGCGGCTGAAGGCGCTCGGGCTCCGCAACTACTGGGGCTACAACTCCTACGCCTTCTTCGCGCCGGAGCCGCGCTATTTCGGCCCCGGCGGCGCGGCTGGACTGCGCGAGACCATCCGGCGGCTGCACGAGCACGGGATCGAGGTGATCCTCGACGTCGTCTATAACCACACCGCCGAGGGCGACTGGCGCGGACCGACGATCAGCTTTCGCGGGCTCGACAACCGAAGCTACTACAAGCTGCATGGCGGCGGCTCGAACCGCTATCTCGACGACACCGGCACCGGCAACACGGTCAACGTCGCGCATCCCTACGTTCTGCGCCTCGTTCTCGATTCGCTGCGCCACTGGGTCGAGGCCTATGGCGTGGACGGCTTCCGCTTCGACCTCGCCACCACGCTCGCGCGCGAGGCGCACGGCTTCGACCCCGAGGGCGGCTTTCTCGACGCGCTGCGGCAGGACCCCGCGCTCTGCGATGTGAAGCTGATCGCCGAGCCCTGGGACATCGGCCCCGGCGGCTACCAGCTCGGCGGCTGGCCCGCGCCTTTCGCCGAGTGGAACGACAAGTTCCGCGACGCCGTCCGACGCTTCTGGCGCGGCGACAGCCACTCCGCGCAGGAGCTCGGCGAGCGGCTGCTCGGCTCGGCGGGGCTGTTCGACCATGCCGGGCGCGGGCCCTGGGCGTCGGTCAATTTCGCCGCCTGCCATGACGGCTTCACCCTCGCCGACGTCGCCGCCTACGCCGAGAAGCACAACGAGGCCAATGGCGAGCGCAATCGCGACGGGCATGGCGCCAACCAGTCCGACAATTGCGGCGCCGAAGGTCCGACGAAGGATCCGGTGATCCTCGCCCGCCGCGCGCTGCGCCGGCGCAATCTGCTGACGACGGTGTTTCTGGCGCAGGGCGCGCCGATGCTGCTTGCCGGAGACGAAATCGCCAACAGCCAGCTGGGCAACAACAACGCCTATTGTCAGGACAACGAAATCGGCTGGGTCGACTGGCCGAACGCGGACGCCGAGCTGCTCGCCTTCGCGCAGCGGGTGATCGCCTTCCGCAATGCCCATCCGGCGCTGCGCCAGCCGCTGTTCCTGCACGGTGGCGCGCGCGAGGAGGACGGCGCGCCGGACGTGGTGTGGCGCGGCTTCGACGGCGGGCCGGTCGGCTGGCGCGATCCGGGGCTCCGGCGCTTCTGCGTCGTCCTGCGCGGCGCGGCGGAAGCGCCGCCCGGGCTGCGCATCGACGACGTGGCCGCGCTCGCCTTCAACGGCACGGGCGAGCCGGCGGAGCTGCGCCTGCCCGCGCCGCCTCCCGGACGGATCTGGCGCCGCGCGCTCGACACCGCCGCGCCCGAGGCCGAGCCGGCCCCCGACGACCGGCTGACGCCGGTGGCGGCGCAGAGCGTCGCGGCCTTCGACCTCGTTCCCGAAGCATGAGCGACGCGCTCGCCGGGCTCGCCGCCGATGTCGGGATCGCGCCGGTCTTCACCGGCATCGACGGCGTCGCGCGCGAGACGACCGACGACGCCCGCCGGGCGCTGCTCGCGGCGATGGGCCTGCCGGCGGCGTCCGACGCCGAGGCGGCGGAGGCGCTCGAGGCCCGCCGCGCCGCCCGCGCCGAGCGCCTCGCGCCCGAGGAGGCCGTCGCCGAGCCCGGCGCGCCGCTGCGCATCCGCCTCGCCAGCGGCGCCGAATGGCGCATCGCGCTCGAATCGGGGGGCGCGCTGGAAGGGCGCGGCCCGCTGATCGAGACCGGCTTGCCGGAAGGGCTCCACATCCTGCATGTCGGCGCGGAGACCTGCCCGATCGTCGTCGCCCCGCCGCGCGCGCCGTCCGTCGAGGAGCGGACGGGCAGGGTCCGCATCTGGGGCGCGACCGGTGCGCTCTACGCGCTGAATTCCGCGCGCAGCCTCGGCGCGGGCGACTGCGCCGATCTGGGCGCCGCCGCGGCGGCGCTGGGCGGGCTGGGGGCGGATTTCCTCGGGATCAACCCGGTCCACGCGCGCGGCGCCGCCTGCGAGGGGATCAGCCCCTATTCGCCGACGAGCCGGATCGCGCTCGACCCGGCCTGCATCGCGCCCGACCGCGCGCCCGGCTTCGTCGAATGCGCGGCGGCGCAGGCGCTGCTCGCCGAGGCCGCCGGGGGCGCGGCGCTGGCCCGACAGGGCGAATTCGCACGCCGCGACGCCCGCGACGCCGCCGCCATGCCGGCGCTGCGCGCGCTGTTCGAGCGCTTCGCGGCGCTCCCGCCCGGTCATCCCGATCGGGCCGCCTTCGAGAGCTGGGCCGGCGCGCAACCCGCCGCCCTTGGGGATTTCGCGCTGTTCGAGGCGCTGTCGCTGCGGCTGGGGCGCGACTGGCCGCTCTGGCCTGCGGCCTATGCCGGCCCCGACGCTTCCGGCGCCCGGGCCTTCGCCGCCGAGAAGCCGGACGAGCCGCTCTGGCATCTGTGGCTGCAATGGCTGGCCGATGCGCAGCTCGGCGCGGCGCAGGCGCAGGCGCGGGCGGGCGGCATGGCGCTCGGGCTCTATCTCGACCTCGCGCTCGGCGTGCGGCCCGACGCGGCGGATGTGTGGGCGGCGCCCGGGCTTTACGCGCGCGGCGTCTCGCTCGGCTCGCCGCCCGACGCCTTCGCGCCGCAGGGCCAGCGCTGGGCGCTGTCGCCGATGATCCCCGGAGCGCTGCGCGCCGCCGCCTACGCGCCGTTGCGCGCCGTGCTGCGCGCCGCGATGCGCCATGCCGGGCTTATCCGCATCGACCACGCGCTCGCCTTCGCCCGCGCCTTCTGGGCCCCCGACGACGGCGGACCGGGGGCCTATGTGCTCCAGCCGACCGAGGCGCTGCTCGCGGTGACCCGTCTCGAGGCGGCGCGCGCGGGATGCGTCGTGATCGGCGAGGATCTCGGCGTCGTGGCCGACGGGCTGCGCTGGGCTCTGGCGCAGAGCGGGCTCTATGGCTGCGCCGTGATGCAGTTCGAGCATGAGGGCGACGGCTTCCGCCCGCCGCGGCGCTGGTCGTCGGAGACGCTGGCGAGCTTCGGCACCCACGACACCCCGACGATCCGCGGCTGGCGGCGGATGCGCGACGTCGACTGGCGGTCCGGGCTGCGGATGATCGACGCCGAGGCCGCCTCGCACGCCCGCGGCTGGCGCTCGCACGAGATCGCCCAGCTCAAACGCATGTTGCGCGCCGAGGTCGGCGACTTCGACGGCGACGACGAGGACGCGCTGGCCGACGCCGTGCACCGCGCGCTCGCCGAGGCCCCGTCCGCGCTCGTAGCCGTGGCGCTCGACGACGCGCTCGGCGCGGTCGAGCAACAGAACCTCCCCGGAGACATCGACCGCCATCCGAACTGGTTGCGCCGCCACCCCTGCGCGGTGGAGAACCTGTCCGACCACCCCGCCTTGCGCCGGGCTGCGGCGATCCTAGCGCAGGCCCGGTCCCGCCCGCCGTCAGGAGCCCCGATGAGCGTCCGAACGATCCCCACCGAACCCATCGCCGGCCAGAAGCCTGGCACCTCCGGCCTGCGCCAGACCACGCAGGTCTTCATGCGGCCCGGCTATCTGGAGAATTTCGTCCAGTCGGTCTTCGACGTGATCGGAGTCGCGGGCAAGACGCTCGCGCTTGGCGGCGACGGGCGGCACTTCAACGCCGAGGCGATGCGGACGATCCTGAAGATGGCCGCGGCCAACGGCGCGGCGAGGGTCGTCGTGGGGCGCGACGGCATCCTCTCCACCCCCGCCGCCTCCGCCGTGATCCGCGACCGGCGCACCGATGGCGGGCTGATCCTGTCGGCCTCGCACAATCCGGGCGGGCCGGAGGGCGATTTCGGGGTGAAGTACAACATCCCCGCCGGCGGCCCGGCGCCCGAGAGCGTGACCGAGGCGATCTTCGCGCGCACGCAGGCGATCTCCGAATACCACATCCTCGACGCGCCCGACCCCGACCTCTCCGCGCTCGGCGAGACGCGACTCGGCGAGATGGCCGTCGAGGTGATCGACCCTGTCGAGACCTGGGCGGGCCTGATGCGCGGGCTGTTCGACTTCGACGCGATACGCGGGCTGTTCGCCTCGGGTTTCACGATGCGATTCGACGCGATGCACGCCGTGACCGGGCCCTACGCGACCGCGCTGATGCGCGAACTCGGCGCGTCGGAGGGAACGGTGGTCAATGCGACGCCGCTGCCCGATTTCGGCGGCGGCCATCCCGACCCGAACCCGGTCTGGGCGAAGCCGCTGGTCGATCTGGTCATGGGCGAGGGCGCTCCCGATTTCGCCGCCGCCTCCGACGGCGACGGCGACCGCAACATGATCCTCGGGCGCGGGATCTACGTGAGCCCCTCGGACAGCCTCGCCGTTCTGGCGGCCAACGCCCATCTCGCGCCGGGCTACGCGCAGGGGTTGAAGGGAATCGCCCGCTCGATGCCCACGAGCCGCGCCGCCGACCGCGTCGCCGCCAAGCTCGGCGTGCCCGCCTTCGAGACGCCGACGGGCTGGAAGTTCTTCGGCAATCTGCTCGACGCGGGGATGGCCTCGATCTGCGGCGAGGAGAGCGCAGGGACAGGCTCGGACCATGTGCGCGAGAAGGACGGGCTCTGGGCGGTGCTGCTCTGGCTCAACATCCTCGCCGCGCGCCGTCAGTCGGTCGCCGAGATCATGGCGGCGCACTGGGCCGAATTCGGGCGCGACTACTACACTCGCCACGATTTCGAGGGCGTGGACAAGGCGGCGGCCGAGGCGCTGATGGACGATCTGCGCGCGCGGCTGGCCGATCTGCCAGGCCAGAGCTTCGGCGGGCTGACGGTGAGCGCGGCGGACGATTTCGCCTACGCCGACCCGGTGGACGGCTCCACGGCGTCGAGGCAGGGCGTGCGCATCTTCTTCGCCGAGGACGCCCGCGCGGTGTTCCGCCTGTCTGGCACGGGGACGGTCGGCGCCACCCTGCGCGTCTATCTCGAGCGCTTCGAGCCCGACCCCGCGCGTCACGACCTCGATCCGCAGACGGCGCTGGCCGACGTCATCGCCGCCGCCCACGCCATCGCCGACATCGCGGGGCGGCTCGGCCGCGACGCGCCCGACGTGACCACCTGAGTCGACGCCCGCAGGAGAGGAGACCCCGATGACCGACACGCTGCCCGGCGCCTTCGGCGCGCTCGCCCGAAGCCATCCCGAGATCCTGCGCGCCTATTCCGCGCTCGGCGAAGCCTGCGCGCAGTCCGGGCCGCTGAGCGCGCGCGAGCGCCGTCTGGTCAAGCTGGCGCTGGCCATCGCGGCGGGGTCGGAGGGCGCCACCCATTCGCACGCCCGCCGCGCCGCCGCCGACGGGATCGACGCCGCCGCCGCCCGGCAGGTCGCCCTGCTCGCCATCGGCACGCTTGGGCTGCCGCAGGCCGTGCGGGGGCTGACCTGGGTTGAGGACGTTCTGAAACAGGGGTGAGCCGCGCCGGCGCGGGAGCCCGCTGCGCGCCGACGGCCTGCGACGCCGATCCGCAGGCGCAGGGACCGATCCGCGCTCCGCAGAACACGGCGAACCCCTGATCGATGCGGGCGAGGGTCGCACAGACCGCGGGGAGCAGGATCGCGGCGAGGATCGTCCCGGCTTCCCGGAAGAGGCGGGCGAGCGCGAGAGCAGGCGGCGCGAAGCGATCCGCCGCCGGCAGGTCCCGCGCGGCGACCGCCTCCGACATCCGCCGCGCGCCGACCCGAACGCAGCGCGCACGCCGGACTTGGCCCGGGGCGCCGGGAAGGGGTCTGGCGTGCGCGAGGTCGGCGTCGCGCTCAGAGCGGCGCTTCGGCGAGGCCGTGCTTTGCGAGGATGCGCTCCGCGCTGTCGTTCCAGACGTCGGTCCGCACGATCATGCCGCCCCGCACCACGAAGCAGTCCATGTAGCGGTTGCCCTCGAAGGGCTCCCCGTCGGGCCATTCGCCGTAGAGATGGCCGGTGTTGTAGACATGGACGTCGCCGGTTTCGGGGTCGAGGGCCGCGTCGGTGCGCAGGAACTTCTTCTTGATCCATCCGTAGCGCTTGGCGTTGAACGCGGCGCTTTCCGCAGGGCCGGAGAATCGCCGCCCTCCGGTGAAGACCAACTCGAAATCCGGCGCGACGCAGGCCGCCGCGCCTTCCGGGTCGGGGATCATCGAGCGCTCGAGATAGGTCTCGACGAGGCGCTTGGCGGCGGCGACCTTGTCTTCGCACATCGCGCCCCTCCCTCAGCCCTTCTTGAGGCAGCGCCGCCCCAGAAGCTCGGCGATCTGCACGGCGTTGAGCGCCGCGCCCTTGCGGAGATTGTCGGACACGCACCACAGGCTCAGACCGTTGTCCACGGTCGGATCGACGCGGATGCGGCTCACGAAGGTGGCGAAATCGCCGACGCATTCGATGGGCGTGACGTAGCCGCCGTTCTCGCGCTTGTCGATCACCATGAGGCCGGGCGCCTCGCGCAGGATCTCGCGCGCCTCGTCATCCTCCAGCGGCTCCTCGAACTCGATGGTGACCGCCTCGGAATGGCCGACGAACACCGGCACGCGCACGCAGGTCGCGTGCAGCTTTATGGCGGGATCGAGGATTTTCTTGGTCTCCGCGACCATCTTCCACTCTTCCTTGGTGGCGCCGTCCTCCATGAAGACGTCGATGTGCGGAATGACGTTGAATGCGATCTGCTTGGTGAACTTCTTGGGCTCGACTTCCTGACCGGGGACGTAGATGCCCTTGGTCTGGCGCCACAGCTCGTCCATCCCCTCCTTGCCCGCGCCGGAGACCGACTGATAGGTCGCCACGATCACTCGCTTGATGCGCGCGCGGTCGTGCAGCGGCTTCAGCGCCACCACGAGCTGCGCCGTCGAGCAGTTGGGATTGGCGATGATGTTGCGCTTGGCGTAGCCCATGACAGCGTCGGGGTTCACCTCGGGCACGATCAGCGGAATGTCGGCGTCGTAGCGGTAGAGCGAGGAGTTGTCGATCACGACGCAGCCGGCGGCGGCGGCGCGCGGCGCGTAGGTCTTGGTGGCTTCGGAGCCGATGGCGAAGAGCGCGATGTCCCAGCCCGCGAAGTCGAAGACTTCGAGGTCCTGCGCCTTGAGCGTGCGCTCGCCGAAGGAGACTTCCGTCCCCATCGACCGCCGCGAGGCCAGCGCGACGATGTCGTCCGCCGGGAACTCGCGCTCGGCGAGGATGTTCAGCATTTCGCGCCCGACATTGCCGGTCGCGCCGACGACGGCGACCCGATAGCCCATGACGCCCTCCGATTGTCGCATGGAAACGGCGCTGTCTATCCGATGGACGCGCGCGCGCAAGGGCGCAGGCCGGATTGCGCGCAAGCGCCGCGGCGCGTCAGCCGGCCTCCAGCGCAAGCCGCCGCGCGTGCTCGGCGAGGTCGGTGCGCTCGTAGACGAAATCGGGCGCGAAGGGCCCGGGGTCGGTCGCCGCGAAGTCGCGCACCGCTGCGAGCATCGCCAGCGCATCCTCGCGTTTGGCGTCGACCTGCCCGTTCCTCAGCCAGTCGCGCAGGGCGTCGGCGCGCGTCGCCGCCAGACCCTCGGCGATGGCGGCGCGCAGGATCGCCGGCCAGTCGCGGCGCGCGTAGAACAGCGCCTTGGCGGCGCGCAGCACGGTCTCGGCCTCGTCTGCGGCGAGAACGGCGTCGGCCTCGGCCCGCGCCAGCGTGAAGCGGACATTCGCCATCGGCGCGGACAGCGCGGGGTAGCCCGCCTCGGCGGGGCCGTGCAGCAGGGCGACTTCGTCGTCGTCGGTCCAGAGCCCGTCGCGGAACGCCTCGAAGATGCGCCCCACCCCACGCATCCCGAACGGATGCAGCTCCGCCGCCCGCAGAGCTCCCATGGACGCGCCGCCGAAGACGTGGACGCCGGCGTCGAGGGCGGCGAGGATTTCCTTGTGCCAGACCGCGGGGACCTGCTCGAACATCCCGTCGGCGATGGCGATGACGTTCGGGCCGTCCCGCAGCGCGCGCCAGATGTCGCCATGCCGAACGGGCGGGCGATAGTCGGCGTCGAGCACGGCGCGCGCGGCGGAGAGCGGGGCGGAGGGGCCGAGATAGACGATCACGCGCATGCGCGCGTCCCCTCGGCGGCCTGTTCGACCTGCGCCGCGGCCTCGATCACCGCAGTCGCGCGGGCGCCGGGGGCGTAGCGCGCGTGGTCGTGCGGGCCTTCAAGACCGGGGATCACCGCGCGGGTGACGGCGACGCCGATCTCGGGCTTGGAGAGGTCGAGGGCGAAGACCTCCGTCACGCCGACCGCCGCGAGCCTCTCGACGATGAAGGCGGCGTCCTCGCCGAGATGGTCGGAGGCGAAGGCGGGCGCGGGAACGAACCGGCGCGGCGTCGCTCCCTCGGCGAGCAGCTGGCGGCGCAGCGCCTGGATTTCGGGGTCGGGGGCTTCGTACTCCTCGGCGCCGAGATCGTCGCGCGCCCCGGAGATGACGGTGAGGCGGTGCTGCGCGGCCTCGGTCAGCGCGCGCGAGAGCGCGATGGCGGGGTAGAGGTGGCAGCCCTGGCCGATCGCCGAACGCGCTGCGCCGCCGATGCCGTCCTCGCGCTCCATGATCCAGACGAAAAAGGCGGGGACGCCGACGTCGGAGGTCGTCTCCCAGATCGCCGTCATGAGGCCTGCCGCGTCGAATCGGTCGATCAGGCTGCGGCAGGCGGGGTCGGCGACGCTGGCGGGATCGATCCGGCGCGATTCGCGCGCGGCTTCGTCGGCGAAGATCCAGAGGGTGGTGGCGTCGCGCTCGATCACTTCCGTCATCGCATGCACGAGCGATTCGGTGGGCGTGTTGCCCGAGGCGAGCCCGTTGGTCGAGGCGAAGAAGCAGCCCGAGCCCGGCGGCATCGGCGCGGTGTAGGCGGCGTGGACCACCTCATAGGGCGCCCAGAGCGATTCGCCGCTCATCAGGTCGACCCCTTCGATCCACGGGAATTCGAGATCGGACGTCCAGGCGGTCTCGGTCAGCGGCGGCAGCCGCGAAAGGTCGAGCGGGCGGCCCGGCGGGCGCGTCGAGGGCGCGGCGACCAGCGGTCGCGCGATCGTCTCGGCGTGCCAGCACTCGATGGATTCCATCAGCGCCGAGGCGGCGGCGTGATCGTCGGTCAGGCCCTTGCCCAGCGAGATCGCCGCCGAGCGGGCGTTCGGGCGAACCGCCATGGCGACCGGCGCGCCCACATGGTCGAGGCCGGTCAGAAATCCCAGCCGCGTCAGGCCTATGCGCGGAGCGACGGCTCTGGCCCGGCGCAACGTCTCCTGCAGCGCGGCGGCGCGGTGCGCGCCTTCCCGAAGCTGCTTGACGTCGCGGTCGCAGGCGAAGGCGTCGAGGCCCGGCGCAGCGGCGCGTCGCATCGCGGCAGGGCCGCGATCAGGCGGTCGGGGTGATGCGGGCGCCGGCTGCGGCGGGGGTGATGCGCGCGCCGATGGCGGTCGGCGTGATGCGTGCGCCGGCGGAGGTCGGGGTGATGCGGGCGGCGACGGCGGCGGGGATTGCGTTGCGGATCATGGCTTTGCGCTCCTTCTGGCGAAAATGTCAGGCGGTGGGGGCGATGCGGGCGCCGGCGGCGACGGGGGTGATGCGGG
>NZ_DAIQNN010000015.1:31649-53734 GCF_036788415.1 Rubrimonas sp.
CGAAGTCGGGGTGATGCGGGCGGCGACGGCGGCGGGGATGGCGTTGCGGATCATGGCTTTGCGCTCCTGTTGGCGGAAATGTCAGGCGGTGGGGGCGATGCGGGCGCCGGCGGCGACGGGGGTGATGCGGGCGCCGATGGCGGTGGGCGTGATGCGGGCGCCGGCCGAAGTCGGGGTGATGCGGGCGGCGACGGCGGCGGGGATGGCGTTGCGGATCATGAGGGTCTCCATTTCTGCGGTAGTTCGTTTCCAGCCAAGGTTTTTGTTCGGTGCAGGCATTTACGAATTGAGGGTTCATATTTTTGGCAAATACGACACCCTGTTCAGAGCCTGCACTGTCATTTTCGCAATTTGCGAACATCTCCTTTGGTGATCGATGCTTCACTTCCGTTGAAAACGGCATAACTCACGCCGGCGTTACTTGTCAAAGGAAATTTTCTAGCAAATTTTGCTTTTTCGGACGGCGGTTTGCGCGCTGCATTCTTAAAAAAATGTAAAGATCGTCGCAATCTGCAACTATCGTGGAATTTGCGCTGGCTGTGTTTGCCAATTGCGCACATCGCGAAGGTCCCGGCCTCCCGTCCGGCCCCGCGCCGCGGGGACGCGGATCTGAGGGTCAGCCGGTCGTTTCCGTCTATCTGGTCCCGCTGCGCTCGCGCGGGCGCTGGAGGCGTTCACTTAGGAAGCCTGCAGGGACGCCTCGTCCGCCGGATGCGACAGCCCCGAGCGCTCGCCCCCCTCTTGCCAAGCCGAAGGCCTTCAGGCGACATCGCGGCATGTTCGCCGCCCAATCGGTTTCCGGCGCCGCCGACGGCCTCGGTCTGAGCCTTGTCGGGGCGCGCGTCGTTGCGCGCCCGTCGGGCGCGCTCTTTCTGCCCGAAGCCCGGATTCTGGCGGCGGCGGATCTGCATCTGGGGAAATGCGCGCGTGCGGCGCGCTTCGGCGGCGCGCTTCTGCCGCCCTACGAGACGGCCGCGACGCTCGATCGCCTCGCCGCCGAGATCGACGCGCTGCGCCCCGAGACCGTGCTCTGCGTCGGCGACAGCTTCGACAGCGCCGACGCGGCTGAGGCGCTTGCGCCGGGCGACCGGCGGCGGCTGGCGGCTCTCGCGGCGGGGCGCCGCTGGGTCTGGCTCGCGGGCAATCACGACCCCTCCCCTCCGGACGCACCCGGCGAATGGGCGGAGCGCTGGGAGCAAGCCGGCCTCGTCTTCGTCCACGAGGCCCGCGCCGGCGATCCGCCCGGGGCGGTCAGCGGCCATCACCATCCCAAGGCGCAGCTGTGGCTGAAGGGCCGCCGGATCGTCCGGCGGTGCTTCCTGCACGACCGCCGCCGCTTGATCCTGCCCGCTTTCGGCGCCTATGCCGGCGGACTCGACGCCGCCGACCCGATCTTCGACGCGTTGCTCGAGCCCGAGGCGCGGGCGCTGATGCTCGGGCCGAGGTTGATCGCCGCCCCGCGCGCCGCGCTGACCGACTTCGCGAGCCGCATGTGATCCGGCCCCCGCGCGATCCCGACTTCGCGCAGAGGGTGCGAGCGACCTTCGCCCGGCAGGCCTTCATGCGGCTGATCGGCGCCGAGCTCGTAACCGTGGCGCCGGGCGAGGTCGCCATCGTTCTGCCCATCCGCGCCGGTCTGGCGCAGCAGCACGGCTACTGCCACGCAGGGGCGACATGGGCGATCGCCGACACCGCTTCGGGCTTCGCAGCGCAGACGCTGATGGGCCCCGAGGACGGCGTGCTGACGGTGGAGCTCAAGATCAACCTGCTCGCGCCGGCGCGGGGCGAGCGGCTGATCGCGCGCGGTCGGGTCGAGCGGGCGGGGCGCAGCCTGACGGTCTGCCGCTCGGACGTCGTCGCCGTGGCGGGCGGCGTCGAGACGCCGGTCGCGCTCGCCGTCGGCACGTTCATGACGATGCCGGGCCTCGACGCAGCTCAGCCCTGAGCCGTCATCAGCCAGGCGTAGTCGCGGTGCAGCGACGCGAAGCGCGCCTCTGCGCCCGCCGCGCGCGCGGCTTCGGCGAAGCCGTCGCGCAGGCCGTCGCGGGGGGCGACGTGGAACAGCGCCAGCCAGCCCAGCAGCAGCCGGCGGAACCAGCCCGGCAACCGCCCCTGCTGGCCGAAATCGACCGCGAGCGCCCGTCCCCCCGGCGCCAGCGCCGCGAAACCCTGTTTCAGCGCGCCGCGCCAGTCGGGGATCATCGACAGCGTGTAGGAGAAGAACACCCGTTCGAATTCGGCCTCGCCGAAAAGAACCTGCGGGTCGAAGTCGGTCGCGTCGGCCTGGGCGAGGCGGATGCGCCCCGACAGCCCCGCCGCCTCTACCTTGGCGCGGGCGGTGCGCAGCATCTCCGCCGAAATGTCGAGCCCGTAGAAGCGCGCCTCGGGGTGCAGCCGCGCCGCCCGTATCAGGTTGCGCCCGGTGCCGCAGCCGACCTCCAGCACGCGCGCGCCCGGCGGCGGGTCGAGCTCGTCGAGCAGCCGGTCTCGCCCGAGGAGGAAATACTTCCGCGTCGCGTCGTAGAAATGACGCTGGCGGCGATAGACCTGATCCATCAGCGCCGAATGTCCGCCCGCCATGCTCATGCGCGCAGCTCGTAGAGATGCACCCCGCCATAAATCGCCGCGCGGTCGCGGGCGGTGAGGTCGGCGGACGCCTCCGCGTGGTAGGTCCAGCGGTCGAGCAGCGCGTCGGGCAGCCGGCCCGGCAGCAGGCTCGGCTCGTCGGCGGTGCGGAACACGACGCGGGCGCCGCGGCGGGCGGTGCGCGTGATCTGCGTCCAGAGGGCGGAGAGCTGGTCGTCTGTCATCCAGTCCTGCGCGTCGAGCAGGAGATAGGCGTCGAAACAGGGCTCGGGCTCGGCGGCGAGGCGGTCGGTGTAGGAGCCGAGCGTGACGTCGATCCGCCCCGCCCGCGCGCGCACCGCCTCGAACCAGCGGCTTTGCAGATAGGGCGGCAGGGGGCCGGCGTCGCCGCGCGCATAGCGCCGCGCGAAGGCCTGCCACGCGAAATAGTTCTCCGAGACCGGGAAATCGCAGGTCAGCTTCTCCAGCCGCCGGCGCAGCACCGCCGCCATGTCTCCCCCGCCGGCGAGCGCGTCGTATTGCGCGGGTGGGATGCCGAGCCCGAAGAGCGAGGCTTTCATTCCGGTGACCTTGCGCACGAGCCACGCGTCGAAGAGCGGCGCGAGCGTGGCGTCGAACCACGCCTTCTGCGCCGCCTGATCCGGAAGTTCGGTCCATTCCTCCAGCCGCACCCCGAAGGCGCGCGCCGCCAGATGCCCCGCCCCGATGAAACGCCCGAGCAGCCCCTTGCGGTAGAGCCCAGAGGCGAAGAGGTCGATGCGCCGCCCGAACAGCCCGTCGCGCGCGTCCCAGTAGGCCCGGGTCTGCGGGTCGAGCGAATCGCGGATCCAGCGCCGGTAGAGGCGCGGGTTGTCGCGATGGTCGGCCTCGCCGAAGAAGCGGAAGAAGGCGTGGTAATTCGGCAGCGTCTGCGCCCCGGCGATCTTGAGCTTCAGCAGCGCGACGTGATGCGCGTTGAGGTCGACCACCGTCACCGCCTCCGGGTCGGCGGTCAGATAGCTCATCGCGTTGCAGCCGCCGGAGGAGATCGTCATCACGCGCTTGCCGGGGCCGAGCTGCAACCCCTCCATGTCGAGGGCGGGGTCTTCCCAGATCTGCGGATAGACGAGGCCGCTGAAGGCGCGGGTGAACAGCCGCTCCAGCAGCCCCGCCTTGCTGAGCGCCGCCGAGCGCTGCTGCGCCTGCGCGACGTTGCGCGCCGTCTCGGCTTGCGGCGCCGCTGCGCGCCCGCCGATGGTCTCGCCGTCCATTAGCCTCTCCCTGCCTCGCCCGCGGGTTGCGCATACGCCATCGCGGCGGGAAATGCGACAGGCGCGCGCCGCATGGGGCCGCCCCGCGGGAGGCCCCGGATCGGGTCAGGGGCCGCGACGGCGTCAGCCGTCGATCTTCGCCAGCTGGGCGGCGAGTTCGGCGTCGGTCAGCAGCCCCATCCCATGCGCGCGCTGCAGATCGGCGCGCTGGACCTCGGCGGGGACGAGGATGTTCGTCACCTGCGCGCGCTCGGTCTCGGCGCATCCGGCGGCGAGCGCGGCGGCGAGCAGCGCGCCGGCGAGGACGCCCCGCCTCATTGCGCGAGAATCCGCTTGCGCTGCGATGCGTATTCCTCGGGCGTGATCACGCCGGCGTCGAGCGCGGCCTTGAGGTCGATCAGCTGCTGCCCGGTCGAGACGGTGGTGTTGGTCACCTGCGTCTCCGAGGTGGCGCCGCCGCCGCCGCAGGCGGCGAGCGACAGGGCTGCGGCGGCCACAAGGGCGAGCGGGGCGATGCGGCGCATGCGGGGTCTCCTGAACGGCGTGCGAGGGCGAACCTGCAGCGCCGCCGCGTCCTGCGCAAGCGCCGTTTGCCGCGCGCCCTGCGCGGCTCTATGACAGGCGCGCCGCCGCAGGAGAACCGCCCCGATGACCGACGCCACGCCCAAGCCGCCCACGCGCCGCCCGCGCACGCTGCTCGTGCATGAAGGCGTCCGCCGCTCCGAGTATGGCGAGACGTCCGAGGCGATCTTCCTCACCCAGGGGTTCGTCTATCCGAGCGCCGAGGCCGCCGAGGCGCGCTTCACCGGCGACGATCCCGGCTTCATCTACGCCCGCTACGGCAACCCCACCGTCGCGATGTTCGAGGACCGGATCGCCGCTCTCGAAGGCGCCGAGGCCGGCTTCGCGACCGCCTCGGGCATGGCGGCGGTCAACGCCGCGTTGTTCTGCCAGCTGAAAGCGGGCGACCATGTCGTCTCGGCGCGCGCGCTGTTCGGCTCCTGCCTCTACATCGTCGAGACGCTGCTGCCCCGTTTCGGCGTCGAGGTGACGCTGGTGGACGGCCCCGACCTCGACCAGTGGCGCGCGGCGATCCGCCCGACCACGAAGATCGCCTTTCTCGAAAGCCCGTCCAACCCGACGCTGGAGATCATCGACATCGAAGCCGTGTCGCGGATCGCGCACGAAGTCGGCGCCTGCGTCGTGGTGGACAACGTCTTCGCGACGCCGATGCACCAGCGCCCGCTCGCGCTGGGGGCCGACGTGGTGGTCTATTCTGCGACGAAATACATCGACGGGCAGGGCCGCTGCCTCGGCGGGGTGGTGCTCGGGACGCGCGAGTTCGCGCGCGGGCCGCTCGAGACCTATCTCAAGCACACAGGCGGCGCGATGAGCCCGTTCACCGCCTGGGTGATGCTCAAGGGGCTCGAGACTCTCGATCTTCGCTGCCGCGCCCAGTGCGAGAGCGCCGCGTATCTCGCCGACGCGCTGGCGGGCCATGCCGCGCTCGGGCGGCTGCTCTATCCGGGCCGCGCCGACCATCCGCAACACGCGCTGGCGATGCGGCAGATGTCGGCGGGCGGCGCGATACTCGCCTTCGAGGTGGGCGGCGGCAAGGCGGGCGCCTTCCGTTTCCTGAACGCGCTGCGGCTGGTGGCGATCTCGAACAATCTCGGAGACGCCAAGTCGATCGCGACCCACCCCGCGACGACTACCCATCAAAGGCTGAGCGAGGCGGCGCGGGCGCAACTCGGCATCGCGCCGGGGCTGGTGCGGCTGTCGGTGGGGCTGGAGGATCCGGAGGATCTGCTGGAGGATCTCACGGCGGCGCTTGCGGCGGTGTGACCGACCGTTCGGGAAGGCCAGAGCGGAGATCGACCCCGAAGGCGCAGGTCCTAGGTGGGGACCGTTGTTTTTGATAGGAAAATCTGGTTAGTCGAGTTTTTGAGGCCGGCTTGCGCCCTGACTCCCGGCGGGGGCCGGCCGCGTCAGCGTTCCTCGGCCTCCGCCAGCCGGTGATGCGCCGCGACGCGCGCCCAGCCCTCCTGCGCCGTCTCGACGAAGGAGAACAGCTCCAGATCGCCCGGCGAGATCACGCCGGCCTCGGTCAGCGCGTCGAAATTCACGACGCGCCGCCAGAACGCCTCGCCGAACAGCAGGATCGGGATGCGCGCCATCCGCCCGGTCTGGATCAGCGTCAGCGTCTCGAACAGCTCGTCCATCGTGCCGAAGCCGCCCGGAAACACCGCGATGGCCGCCGCGCGCATCAGGAAGTGCATCTTGCGGATCGCGAAATAGTGGAAGTTGAAGCACAGCTCCGGCGTCACCCAGCCGTTCGGCGCCTGCTCGTGCGGCAGCACGATGCCGAGCCCGATGGTCTTGGCGCCGACTTCCACAGCGCCGCGATTGCCCGCCTCCATCACCCCCGGCCCGCCGCCGGTGACGACCACGAACTCGCGCCCGCCGCGGGCGAGGCTCGCGCGCGAGGCGGCGGCGGCGAAGTCGCGCGCGACGTCGTACCAGGGCGCGAGCGCGGCGAGGCCGGGCGGCGTGTCGGGGCCGAGCTTCTCGGGCGGCGGCACGCGGGCCCCGCCGAACAGCGCCACCGTGCTGTCCACGCCGAGCCGGTTCAGCGACAGCTCGGTCTTGAGCAGTTCGAGCTGAAGACGGACCGGGCGCAGCGCGTCCTCGCGCAGGAAATCCAGATCGTCGAAGGCGAGGCGATAGGCCGGGGAGAGCGTCTGCTGCGTCAGCGGCGCGCGTTCCGCTTCGAGCGCGTCGCGGTCGGCCGGCGGAAAGACCGAGCGGCGTTCGTCCTTCGGCGTCATCGGCGCTCCATCGACCCGTGGCGCGCCCGGCGGCGGCGCGTTGCGCCTGTGCGCGCCGCATCGTATAGCCCGGCTCGATGAAGAACTGAACACGACCAAGGAGCGTTCCGATGTCCCACGCCGCGCTGGAAGCCGCGATCGAGGCCGCTTGGGAGGAGCGCGACGCGCTCGGCCCCGACACGGGCGGCGCGACGCGGGCGGCGGTCGAGAGCGCGTTGAACCTGCTCGACAGCGGCGCGGAGCGGGTCGCGGCGCGCGACGAAGGCGGCGTCTGGCATGTGCGGCAATGGCTGAAGAAGGCGGTGCTGCTGTCGTTCCGGCTCAACGCGATGTCGCCGATCCCGGGCGGTCCGGGCCATGCGACGTGGTGGGACAAGGTGCCCTCCAAGTTCGACGGCTGGGGCGAGGCGGAATGGACCGAAGCGGGGTTCCGCGCCGTGCCGGGCTGCATCGTGCGCCGTTCGGCCTATGTCGCGCCCGGCGTGGTGCTGATGCCCTCCTTCGTCAATCTCGGCGCTTATGTCGGCGAGGGGACGATGGTCGACACCTGGGCGACCGTCGGCTCCTGCGCGCAGATCGGAAAGAACGTGCATCTGTCGGGCGGCGTCGGCATCGGCGGCGTGCTCGAGCCGATGCAGGCGGGGCCGACCATCATCGAGGACGGCTGCTTCATCGGCGCCCGCTCCGAAGTCGTCGAAGGCGTGATCGTGCGCGAGGGCGCGGTGCTGGGGATGGGCGTCTATATCGGCCAGTCCACCAAGATCGTCGACCGCGAGACCGGCGAGGTGTTCATGGGCGAAGTGCCGGCCTATTCGGTGGTCGTGTCGGGGACGCTTCCGGGCAAACCGTCGCCGGACGGCGCGCCCGGACCGGGCCTCTATTGCGCGGTGATCGTCAAGCGGGTGGACGCGCGGACGCGCTCGAAGACCGGCATCAACGAACTGCTGCGCGATTGAGCGGGGCGGGGGGCGATGCCTGCCGCTCGCCCCTTGGCACGTGCGACCAGCACGGGCCGCGCCCTCCCTCCCCCAAGGGAGGGCGCATTGCGACGGTGCGAGAAGCTCAATCGTCCGAGTATCTTGCGCCATAAACCGCGTGGTTCAGCCGAAGCGCAGCGCCCTCCCGAGGGAGGGCTCGGCCCTTATCGTCCATGCCGGGCAGGCGCGTCCTCCCCCCTCCGCCCCTGAGGCCCCTGATGCAGGTCTTCACCCTTCTCGTAGAGACCGGGCGCGCGCCCGACGACGGCCTGCCCGAAGGCGCGACTGGCGCCGCCCTGCTGTGCTACGCCGCCGCCAAGGACGAGGCGACCGCCGTGCGCGAGACCGTGGAAGTCCTCAAGGTGGCCGGGCTCAGCCCGCTCGAAGTCCAGTCCTACGGCGCCCGCGCCGAGCGCGAGGAAGCGGGCGAGGACATCTCCGAGGACGACGCCGCCCTGATGGACCGCGCTCTGGCCGAGAACGCCGTCATCGTCGCGCAGGCGACCCCCTTCTACGACTGAGGACGCCCCCATGACCCCTCCCGGCCCCGTCGACCCCGTCGCCCTCACCGCCGATCTCGTCTGCCGCCCCTCCGTCACGCCTGCGGAGGGCGGCGCGCTGGTCCTGCTCGAAGACGTCCTTTCCGCCCACGGCTTCCGCTGCGTCCGCGTCGACCGCGGCGGCGTGTGCAACCTGTTCGCCCGCTGGGGTGCGCAGGGCCCGGTCCTCGGCTTCAACGGCCATACCGACGTCGTGCCCGTCGGCGACGCGGCGGCATGGACGCATCCGCCCTTCTCCGGCGACCTGATCGGCGGCGAGATCTGGGGGCGCGGCGCGGTGGACATGAAATCGGGCGTCGCGGCTTTCGCCGCCGCCGCCTGCGCGTTCGTGACCGAGACGCCGCCGGAGGGGTCGGTGTCGCTGCTGATCACCGGCGACGAGGAAGGCCCGGCGCTGCACGGCACCGTCGCGCTGCTCGACTGGATGGCGGCGCAGGGCGAGACGCTCGACGCCTGCATCGTCGGCGAGCCGACATCGGTCGAGCGCGTCGGCGACATGATCAAGATCGGGCGGCGCGGCAGCCTCACCGCGGTGTTCACGGCGCGCGGCGTGCAGGGCCACACCGCCTATCCCCACCGCGCCAACAACCCGCTCCACCCGCTCGTGCGCCTGCTCGACCGCCTCGCCTCGACGCCGCTCGACGGAGGGACCGCGGATTTCGACCCGTCCACCCTCCAGATCGCCAGCATCGACGTGGGCAATCCCGCGAGCAACGTGATCCCCGCCTCGGGGCGGGCCGTCGTCAACATCCGCTTCAACGACGCCCATTCCGGCGCGAGCCTCTCCGCCCGCCTGCGCGCCGAAGCCGAGGCGGTGGCGCGCGAGTTCGGCGTGAGCATCGAGACGGAGATCGCGATCTCCGCCGAGAGCTTCCTGTCGCCGCAGGGCGGCTTCGCCGATCTCGCCGCCGCCGCGATCCAGCGGCGCGCGAATGCGGCGCCCGTGCGCTCCACCACGGGGGGCACGTCGGATGCGCGCTTCGTCAAGGACATCTGCCCGGTGGTCGAGATCGGGCTGGTCGGCAAGGGGATGCATGCGGTGGACGAGCGCGTTCCCGTCGCCGACATCCACGCGCTGACGGCGATCTACGCCGACATCCTGCGCGACTTCTTCGCCGCCGCGCGCGGGCGCTGAGGCCCCGCGGCGGAGAGGGCGATTCAGACCACCAGCGCCTGCGCCGTCTGCGCGCCGGTCGCGAAGACGCGGCGATAGCGCGCGATCTCGGCCTCCGGGCCGGTCGCCTTGTTGGGGTTGTCCGACAGCTTGACCACCGGGGCGCCGTCCGCGGAGACGACCTTGCACACCAGCGAGAACGGCGCGAGCCCGTCGCCCGGCGCGAGCCCCCGGAAATCGTTGGTCAGCAGCGTCCCCCAGCCGAAGGCGAGGCCGACGCGGCCCCGGAACCGCGCATGCAGCGCCTCGATGCGCTCCACGTCGAGCCCGTCGGAGAAGATGATCAGCTTGTCGCGGGGGTCCTGCCCGCGTGCGCGCCACCAGCGCAGCACCGCCTCGCCGCCCTCGAACGGGTCGCCGCTGTCGATTCGCACGCCGGTCCAGTCGCCGAGCCAGTCCGGCGCGCGGGCGAAGAACTGCGCCGAGCCGAAAGTGTCGGGCAGCAGGATGCGCAGATTGCCGGCGTAATCCTCGGCCCAGTCGTCGAGAACGCGATAGGGGGCGGCGGCGAGTTCGGCGTCGTCCCCGGCCAGCGCGCCGTAGACCATCGGCAGCTCATGCGCGTTGGTGCCCACCGCCTCGACTTCGCGGCGCAGCGCGATCAGGCAGTTGGAGGTGCCGCGGAAGATCGGCCCGAGCCCCTCCACCATCGCCTGCACGCACCAGTCCTGCCAGAGGAAGCCGTGGCGTCGGCGGGTGCCGAAATCGGCGACGCCCATCGCGTCGAGACCGCGCAGCCGCTCGATCTTCTCCCAGACGCGCGTCATGGCGCGGGCGTAGAGGACCTGAAGCTCGAACTTGCCCATGTCCTTGAGCACGGCGCGCGAGCGCAGCTCCATCAGCACGGCGAGGGCGGGGACTTCCCACATCGTCGTCTCGACCCACGGCCCCTCGAAGGTGAGTTCGTACTGGTCGCCGCGGCGCACCAGCTCGTAGGGCGGGAAGCGGAAGGCTTCGAGCCATTCGATGAAATCGGGGCTGAACATGCGGCGCTTGCCGTAGAAGGCGGCGCCGCGCAGCCAGGTCGACTCGCCCCGCGACAGCGACAGCGTGCGGATGTGGTCGAGCTGCTCGCGCAGCGCGCCCTCGTCTATCAGCTCGGCGACGGGCACGTCGGCGGATCGGTTGATCAGGCCGAAGGTGACGCGGGTGCGCGGGTGGTGGCGCAGGATGCTCTGGGCCATCAAGAGCTTGTAGAAATCGGTGTCGAGCACCGAGCGCACGATCGGGTCGATCTTCCAGTTGTGCGCGTGCACCCGCGCGGCGATGTCGATCACGCTCGCTCCGCAGCCATGCGCGCGCCTGGCGGGCGCGCTCCGCCCGCTTCGGTGGCACAGAGCCGGCGCGAACGCAAATTCCTGCGGCGCCGCAGGTCCGGATCAGCGCAGCGCCGCCTCGGGATGGGCGCGCAGGAACTCCGCGAAGGCCGCGACGAGTTGTCGGGCGCGCCGCCCGTCGCCCTCGGCGATCGCGGCGCGGATGTCGTCGCGGATCATGTCGCGCACGATGGCGGGGCCATGCGCGCTGTGCATGAGATATTCCGCCAAGGCGGCGGCTGCGAGTTCGGGGATGTGCTCGTGCTCGCAGATCGCGTCGATCTCGGCCTCGGTGAGCTGGCACAGGCCCAGGCAGTCTTGCAGAGCGATCATCGTCGCCTCCCGTTCTCCGGTCTTCTCGCCGGTCGGACAGGATACGCCGAAATCGCCGCCGCCGCTGCGACGTGGATCAAGGCGCAGGCGCAAACCCGCTCAGATCGCGCCGAGCCGCGCCTGCCGCGCCGCGCGCAGCCGCTCGAAATCCGCGCCGGCGTGGTGGCTGGAGCGCGTCAGCGGCGTCGCCGAGACCATCAGGAACCCCTTGGCGTAGGCGGCGGTCTCCAGCGCCTTGAACTCCTCGGGCGGGACGAAGCGGGCGACGGCGTGGTGCTTCTTCGTCGGCTGGAGATACTGGCCGACGGTGAGGAAATCGACGTCGGCCGCGCGCATGTCGTCCATCACCTGCCGCACCTGCGCGAGCGTCTCGCCGAGGCCGACCATCAGGCCCGATTTGGTGAACATGGTCGGGTCCAGCTCCTTCACCCGCTGCAGCAGCCGCAGCGAGTGGAAGTAGCGCGCGCCTGGGCGCACTTCGGGGTAGAGGCCGGGGACGGTTTCGAGGTTGTGGTTGAACACGTCCGGCTTCGCGGCCACCACCGCCTCAAGCGCCGAAGGCGGGCATCGCAGGAAGTCCGGCGTCAGGATTTCGATGGTGACGTCGGGCGCCTTGCGGCGGATCGCGCGGATCGTGCGGACGAAATGCTCCGCGCCGCCGTCGTCGAGGTCGTCGCGGTCCACCGAGGTGATCACGACATGGCGCAGGCCGAGTTTCGCCACCGCATCCGCGGCGCGCGCCGGCTCGAACGGGTCGAGCGGCTTGGGCTTGCCCGTGGCGACGTTGCAGAAGGTGCAGCCGCGGGTGCAGATCTCGCCCATGATCATCATGGTGGCGTGGCCCTGCGACCAGCATTCGCCGACATTGGGGCAGCCGGCCTCCTCGCAGACGGTGGACAGGCCGTGCTCGCGGATGATCTCGCGGGTCCGCGCATAGCCGGGCGAGCCGGGCGCCTTGACGCGGATCCAGGCGGGCTTGCGCGGGCTGTCGGCGTCGGGGCGGTGCGCCTTTTCGGGGTGGCGCTGAGCCTTGTCGGTCAAATCGCGGATTTTGGACATGGCGACTCCTTCACGGTGGAACCTATCTCAAATGTCGAAGCCGGGAAGCCCGGATCGTTCGGCGCCCATCGCCTTCGAAGCCCCTTTTCTCCAGATGAACCCGCCTCCGGGACTCTCCGCGCGGTAGAGACCGACGATCCTGACTTGCCCGGGACGGCGGTTTCGGCCGCAAGTTTCGATATGCAATCTGGACCATCACGCCCATCGGAGCCCGTCTTCGCATCCGCATCGTGTTCGGCCACGCCGAGATGTTCGTGCTCGGCAAGGCAGAGTCGCTGGAACGGATCGATCTCCGCGGCCCTCGCCGCCGAGAGGGGCATGGAGGCGCGCCTCTCGGTGGGCTCGCCGGGGGGCGTTCGTCCGCCGGAACCGCGAGGGCGCGCCGTTCGGGACCTTCATGGCGGCCGACGAGCGTTGAATCGAGAAGTTGCGCCGCGAAGGCTTCACGCCCGACGAGGGCGATCTCCACGCCTTCTCCACGGATCCGGCCGACGGCGCGACGCTGTCCGCCTCCGGCGTGTTCGGGACCGTCGAGTGGCCGGGCGACGAGCAGCCGGGTGGGCGCCTCGCCCTGTTCGTCTTCGCGGGCCTGATCGGAGAGACGTTCCCCTGGGGCGCGCTTGTCGTGAAGGTCACCGGGGCGTTCTCCATCGGCGTTCTGGCATGGCTGTCCGGGGACGGCCGGTTCGCGGAGCTGCCCGAAACCTGGCCCCTCGCCGTGACGGGCTTTCTCGGCAGCTACACCACCGTCTCCTCCTTCAGCTTGCAGACGCTGGCGCTCGCCCGCGACGGAGAGCGGTCGCGCGCCGGGGGCAACATCATCCTGTCGCTCGCGCTGAGCGTCGCCGCGGTGGGCGGCGGCGTCGTCGCCGCGCGAGCCCTGTTCGCCGCGGGGGCGGCATGAGCGAAGGCCCGTCGGCATCCCGGCGCTGGTTCCGCGACAGGGCGCCGATGTATCTCGCGGTCGGGCTGGGCGCTTCGATCGGGGGCGTGCTGCGCGCCGGCGCGTCGATCGGCTCGGTTCAGCTCCTCGGCGCCGGCTTTCCCTGGGGCACGCTGGCGGCGAACGTGCTGGGCTCCTTCGCCATCGGCCTCTATGCGGCCCTGACCGGACCGGACGGGCGGCTGCTCGTCGGCGCGCGCCAGCGCCGGTTTTCATGACCGGCATCTGCGGCGGCTTCACCACCTTTTCGGTTTTCAGTCTCGAAAGCGTCAACTTCCTCGCAAGCGGCGAGCATCGCCTCGCCGCGTTCAAAATCGGCGGTTCGGCGGCGGCCTGGCTGCTGGCCGTTCGGGCGGGTTACGCCATCGGCGCAAGGTTCAACAGACTCGGAGGGCCAGCAAAGCCCCGCGCCACGGAGGAAAGGATTTCCGACATGCGGATACCCGAACGCGCAGTCGCGCTGCGAATTTTCGACAGCGAGGACAAGGTCGAGGCCTTCCTGCCCGAACTCGACCGGCTGATGACCAGCGGACTCATCACCATCGAGAACATGCGCGTCCTGCAATACGGCAAGAAGGGCGGCGACAGAGGGGGGTGATCCCGAGCGGCGCGGCGAAGCGCCTCGCCGAGCCGCACCGACGGGTTCCCGCGCTCCTGCTCCATCGGGAAACGCAGGCCGACGCCGGATGCGCGGGAGAGCGCGCGTTGCGTCGAACCTCTCTCGCGCCGGTCTTGGCGGATGGCGCGACCGTGACCGCCAGCTCTGCAGTCGGCGCGGGGTCGCCCATGGTTGGTCGGGAAACGAGCTCCCGAAATCCGCGTCCACGTTCATTCCCGAGCGGGAATTTCGGTTCTATCTCGCGTCGCCGCCGAACTCGGGTCCGCTGACCTGACCCCTTGTTTCTTCTCCACGGCGTGCTGGAATCCCGACCGACCGGAATGTCTCGCCCGCGATCAGGATACCGTCCGGACCGACAATCATCAACTTCCAGACGCTGTTCGACCCCGCCGCAATCGGCGCTTTCGGCGCGGGCGGCGTCAGCGACAGCGCGACTGCGGCCGTCGCCGGCTAGCTGCTCACGTCGATCTCGGCCAGGTCGATCTCGGTGACGGTGGGCCTGTTCTCGGCGATCGGGCTGGCGCGCTACGCCCGCGCCACCGCCGTCACGCCGCTCGCGATCCTGTCGGGCCGGATGTTCCCGCCAGCCGCCATCGCGGCTTCCGTCCGTATCATCTTCCCGGCGGTCGCGTCGATCGACACCCGCCGAAGTCGCGCGCTCGGTTGCGGTCGTCCACCGAGGCGACCGCCTCCTCGCCGCGCCCGACATGGTCGCGCGCATGAAGGCCGACCCGCGCATCGCGCTGCGCGCCGGCTGGCGGCTCGCCGGGCTCGAAGGCCCGGCGCCCGGGTTCGAGGCGGTGCGCATCGCCGCGCTCGACGGGTCCGAGACGCTGCTGGACGCCGACCCGCTGTTTGCGGGTTTCGGCCCCGAGATGGCGGCGTTCCAGTGGGATGGCGCGGACGTCACGGCGATTCGGCGTCGACCGCGTCATGGTCGAGGGCGGGGCCGAAGCCGTCCGCGGAACGTGAGGGATGGGTCAGCCGCGAGGCGCCGGAAGGTCCGCAAGGCCGCCCAGGTTGCTGCGTGCGGCCAACGCCCGGTCCTCGGGCGCGGCGCAGCGCGGGGCGGCGCTCAACGCAGCAGCATTGCGAGGTCCCGCGGGGTCTCCGACCCCGCGCAGCCGCCGAGGCTCCCCGACGCGGCGCCGTCAGCCGCGCGCCGCCGCGTCTCGCCGGGCGTTTCGCCGAAGGCCCGGCCATAGGCGCGGGTGAAGAAGGCCGCGGTCGCGAAGCCGCGCCGCTCGGCGATGCGCGCGACAGTCAGCCCGGCCAGCGCGGGGTCGCGCAGGTCAAGCCGCGCGAGGTCGAGCCGCAGCCGCTGGATGTGCGCGGCGACCCCGCCGCTCGGCTCGAAATGGCGGTAGAGCGTGGAGCGCGGCACGCCCGACAGCACGCTGAGCCGATCGGCGTCGAGGCCCGGCGCGCCGATTTCCGCGCGGATCAGCCGCTCCAGCCGCAGACGTTCGACACGGGCGCGGTCGTCGCGACGCAGCGCGCGCGGCGCCGTCTCGCCGAGCAGGCAGGCCGCGAGCACGCCGCGCGCGGCCTCGGCCATCGCCGCGCCGTCGGCGGCGCTCGCGCGGGGGGCCTGCGCGGCGAGCGACAGGACGAACTCCGCCAGCAGCGCCCCGGTCGGCCCTTGCGTCAGATGCGGCCCGCGCGCGTCGAGACCGGCGTCGAGCTCGCGGTGCAGGCCGCGCTGGACGAACAGCCCCACCCACTCGCTCGCCGTGCGGGTCTCGACATAGGGCGCGCCGAGATGGCCGACATGCGCCGACCCCGGCCCGAACGCCGCGGAGCCCCCCGCAATCCGCATCACGCCCGAGCCAGTCCGGGTGACGCGCAGAACCCAATGGTCGATGCCGTCGCGCGCGCAGAGCGCGGCGCTGCGGCTGATGCGGCGGGCGGGCGCGCGCGTCTGCGCCAGCACGAGCGGGCCGAGCCGCCAGAGCGTCGCCTCCGCGGCGAAATCGGCGCGCGCCTGCGGCGGCGCGTCGATCTCGTTGACCGAGTCGAAGCGGCTGCGCCAGAGGTCGAAGCGGTCGCGCGCAAGAGTCTCCGCCGTCGAGAACGTCGCCGCCGCCACGCCCCCGCGCGCCATGCCGACGGGTTCCGACGCTGCGTCCATGGTCGCCGCCCTTCCCTGCGCCGCGCCTGCCCCGTCTCGCGACATTGCCTGACGAAGACCCGACCGGCAATCGCGCCCGCGCCCCTCGCCTCGATCGGCGGCCTCGAACCTCACAGCTCCGCTCCCACCGCAAGCGCCGCAAGGCAGATTGCGAGCAGGATCGCCATCAGCGGCGCCATGAAGCGCAGATACTGGTCGAAGCCCACTTTCGCGAGCGCGAGCCCCGCCATCAGGACCGCGTTGGTCGGCAGGACCAGCCCCAGCCAGCCGCCGGCCGTCGACCACGCCGTCAGCACCAGCGACCTGTCGACGCCTGCGAAGTCGCCGAGCGGCGCGAGGATCGGCATGACGAGCGCCGTGCCCGCCGACCCGCCGCCCGCCAGCGGGATCATCGGCGCCGAGACGAAGAAGATCGCCAGCGCGAACACCGAGGACGACGCCCCCGCCGTCAGCCCCTCCATCGCATGCAGCACGGTGTCGATGGTCTGCGTGTTGGTCATCACCACCGACACGCCCCGCGCCACCGCCACCAGAAAGGCGGGCCCGACGAAATCGGACACCCCGCGCAGGAAGGCGCGCGCCGTCTCGGCCTGTCCGAGCCGTCCGACCGCGCCCACCGCGACCGCCATCGCGCAGAACAGCGCCGTCAGCTCGGGCAGCCACCAGCCGAGCTCCCAAGCGAAGGGGCTCGCGATGGTCTCATGCGTGTAGGGATCGACTTTCGCCGCGCCGAGGATCGCGCCCCAAGGGACGATCGAAAAGGTCATCAGCCCGAAGGTCCCCGCCACCATCGCGAGGATCGCCCCGTCGCGGCGGGTCAGCGGCGGCGGCGGGGCGGCGTCGGCTTCCGCGAGCGCGCGGTCCTCCGGCCCGATCCCCGACAGCGAGGCGGCCGGGTCGGCGCGCACGCGCCGCGCATAACGCAGCACATAGAGGATCAGCGCGAGCATGACGGCGGCGAAGATCGCCGCCCGCAGCCCCAGCCCGTCGGCCAGGGTGATCCCGGCCTTGTCCGACCCGATGCCGATCACGAAGGGATTGATGGTCGAGCCGAGCCGACCGACGAAGGGCGCGACCGTCACCACCGCGACTGTGGTCATCCGGTCGTAGCCCAGCGCGACCATCAGGGGGATCATCAGCGCGTAGAGCCCGAGCGACTCGTCGCTCCAGAACATCAGCGAGCCCAGAGCCCCGAACAGCAGGCACAGCACCGCGAGCAGCGCCGGCCCGCGCGCGCGGAAGGCCCAGGCGAGGTGATGGATGCCGCGGTCGAGCGCGCCCGTGGCGAACACCACTGTCATGAAGCCGCCGATCGCGAGCACGTAGAGAAAAACCGGCGCCGAGCCGAAGAGCGGCCCGGTCCCGAACGGCGAGACCCGGCCCGTCGCGGGGTCGATGGCGCCGTAGAGACCGTTGATCGGCGCGAGGAACAGCTCGCCGATCCGCTCGCCGACATCGAGCGGCGCGGGCGTCGCGCGGAAGGTTCCGGGGATCGGCGAGCCGGTCGCGTCCGTCAGATAGGCCCCGGACGGGATGAGGAAGGCGGCGAGCCAGACGAGCAGCAGCACGCCCAGCAGGATCGTGAGCGGCGCCGGGAAGCCGCCGCGACGAGGCGCCGCAGGCGGCTCAGTAGGGGGCGGTCCGCCTGGCTCGGTCGCGCGGCCCGTCACCGGCGCGCCTCCCCGGCCGGCCGCCTCTTGTCCGCACGTCCCATCATCCGTCCTCGCAACCGCGGCAAGCGCCTCATTTCCCGACCCTCCGATTGCCCGCTCGTCCCAATTGTGAGCGCTATATACTTGATTTTCACTAGGCGCGTTTTGCGCTGCATCCCAAAGTAAGGGTAGTATTTTCAATACTTGAAAGACTCAGGCACCTCAATATAACCTTTTTTCAAAGATTTTTCGTTGCGCTGCGCAACATTGTTTTCGCAGCGCAACCAAATGAGGCGGACGCCCGCAAGGGCGACCCAGAGACGCCCGTGCGCAAGCGGGCCGAAGCAGGGGAGCGGAGCATGGCCGAGGGAACAGCGCCGAAGGCGGGCGCGCAGAAGATCACTCTGGCGGCGCTGACGGCGATGGTGATCGGCTCGATGATCGGGGCCGGCATCTTCAACCTGCCCGGCCGCTTCGGACAGGCGACCGGCCCGTTCGGCGCCATCATCGCCTGGCTGATCGCGGGCACCGGCATGTACATGCTCGCCCGCGTCTTCCAGGCGCTCGCCGAGAAGCGCCCCGACATCGACGCCGGCGTGTTCGCCTACGCCAAATCGGGCTTCGGCGACTATATGGGCTTCCTGTCGGCCTTCGGCTACTGGCTGGGATCGTGCCTCGGCAACGTGTTCTACTGGGTGCTGATCGGCTCGACGCTCGGCAATTTCTTCCCTGTATTCGGCGAGGGCAACACCGAAGTCGCCATCGCCGTCTCGCTGGCGGGGGTGTGGATCTTCCACATGCTGATCCTGCGCGGCGTCGAGCAGGCGGCGTTCGTGAACTCCATCGTCACCGTCGCCAAGATCGTGCCGATCATCGTCGCCATCGTCGCGATGATCGTCGTGTTCAACTTCGACGCCTTCGCCGCGAACTTCTGGGGCGGCGCGGACATGCCCGAGAAGACCCTGCTCGCGCAGGTGCGCGACACCATGCTGATCACGGTGTTCGTGTTCATCGGCATCGAGGGCGCGAGCGTCTATTCGCGTTTCGCGCAGGAGCGCTCGCATGTCGGCTCGGCGACGATCCTCGGCTTCGTCGCGGTCACCGGGCTGATGGTCGCCGTCACTCTCCTGCCCTACGGACTGCTGCCGCAATCGGGCGTGGCGGAACTGCGCCAGCCCTCCCTCGCCGGGGCGCTGGAGGCGGCGGTGGGACCGTGGGGCCGCTGGTTCATCTCGGTCGGCGTTCTGGTCTCGGTGCTCGGCGCCTATCTCGCCTGGGCGCTGATCTGCGCCGAAGTGATGTTCGCCGCCGCCAAATCCGGCGACATGCCGCGCATCTTCGCCGCGCAGAACCGCAACCGCGTGCCCTCGGCGGCGCTGTGGGCCACGAGCCTCGTGATCTCGACCTTCATCATCTCGACCTACTGGTCCTACGACGCCTTCAACTTCATGCTCGACATGACCAGCGTCACCACGCTGCTGCCCTATCTGCTGGTGGCCGGCTACGGCGTGATCGTCGCCCGCTCGGTCGACGACTACCGCGACGCGCCGGGCGAGCAGATGCGCGACCTGATCTTCTCGTGGATCGCCGTGATCTACGTGCTGTTCATGTTCGTCGCCGCGGGGCTGGAATACGTGCTGCTGGTGGCGGTGCTCTTCGCGCCGGGAACGCTGCTCTACGTCTGGTCGCGACGCGAGCAGGGCGCGCGGCTGTTCACCGGGGTCGAACTCGCGATCTTCGTCGCCGTGCTCATCGGCGCAGCGGTCGGCGCCTATGGCCTTGCGACCGGGCTGATCACGCCCTGAGCGACATCACAAGAAAAGGGAGGAACTTATGAACGCTTCGACGCCCTTCGGCGTGCATTCCGAAGTCGGCCAGCTGCGCAAGGTGATGGTCTGCGCGCCCGGCCGCGCGCATGCCCGCCTCACGCCCTCCAACTGCGACGACCTGCTGTTCGACGACGTGCTCTGGGTCGAGACCGCCAAGCGCGACCATCTCGACTTCCAGCAGAAGCTGCGCGACCGCGGCGTGGACGTGGTCGAGATGCACGCGCTGCTGGCCGAGACGATGGCCGTGCCGGAGGCGAAGCAGTGGGTGCTCGACACCCGCGTCACCGACAACGAAGTCGGGCCGGGGCTGGTGGCGGACGTGCGCGCCTATCTGGAGGGGCTGTCGAACCGCGAGCTGGCGGAGACGCTGATCGGCGGGCTGTCGGTCGAGGAGTTCCCCGAGACGCTGTCGGGCCCGCTGATGAACCTGATCCGCTCGAGCTTCGGGATCACGCAATACCTGATCTCGCCGCTGCCGAACACGCTCTACACCCGCGACACGACCTGCTGGGTCTATGGCGGCTGCTCGGTCAACCCGCTCTACTGGCCGGCCCGCAAGGACGAGACGCTGCTGGCGGCGGCGATCTACCGCTTCCACCCCGATTTCGCCGGCAAGGTGAAAGTCTGGTGGGGCGACCCCACCTTGGATCACGGCCTCGCCACGGTCGAGGGCGGCGACGTGATGCCAGCGGGCAACCGGACCATGCTGATCGGCATGTCCGAGCGCACCTCGCGGCAGGGCATCGGCCAGTTCGCCCGCGCGCTGTTCAAGCAGGACGTGGTCGATCACGTGCTGGTGGCGGGAATGCCGAGCCTGCGCGCGGCGATGCATCTCGACACGGTCTTCACCTTCGCCGACCGCGACTGCGTGCTGATCTATCCCGACATCGTGAACACCATCACGCCGTGGTCGCTGCGGCCCGGCACGGGAGGGGCGATCGACGTGCGGCGCGCCGAGGGGAGCTGGGTCGAGGCTGTCGCAGATGCGCTCGGCGTGAAGAAGATGCGGGTCGTGGAGACCGGCGGCAACGCCTATGTCCGCGAGCGCACCCAGTGGGATTCGGGCGCCAACCTCGTCTGCGTCTCGCCGGGCGTGGTGTTCGCCTATGACCGCAACACCTACACCAATACGCTCCTGCGCAAGGAGGGGATCGAGGTCGTCACCATCTCCGGCGCGGAGCTGGGGCGCGGGCGCGGGGGCGGGCATTGCATGACTTGCCCGATCATCCGCGACGCGGTGGAGTTCTGACGGCTGGCGGGTCCCCTCGGGCACCGCCTCCCGGCGCGCCACGCTCATGGCGGCGCCCGCCGCGCGGGGGCGACGCCGCTCTGGCGTGCTTCGCCCGGACCCTCGCGCGCAGCCCCGTGGGCTGGCGCGCCATGTATGAGCACTTGTCAGCTCCGTTCGACATGGATGGCGGCCTCGCCCCGTCGGCATGTCCGGGGCGGGACGACCATGCGTCACCCGAAGATGTTCGCTGGATCGCCGTGGCTATCGCGCGGCGTCGACTTCGGTCGCGAGACGTCCCAGGGTTTCATCGCCCGGATTGACGGCGAGCGCCTCTTCCAGCGCCTTCGACGCCGCGTCCCGGCCCCGCATCGCCGCGGCGATGCGGGCGATCATCGCCCACGCGTCGATGCGTTGAGGGTCCATGCGGACCACCTCGCGGAACGCGGCCTCGGCGGCGGACGGGTTGCGCATCGTCAGCGCCATGCCTCCGAGCTGGAGGTGGGTCTCCGGAAAGTCGAGCCGGGCGCCGAGCGAGGCGCGCCAGTCGGCCAGCGCCGCCTGTAGGTCGGACGCGATCGCGGCCGGCAGGCGCGCCACGGGGGCGTCGAGCAGGGCGCGCGACGCGGCGATGCGGACGGTCCGGATCGGATCGGAGAGGGCCGGCGCCAGCCGCAACACCCGCTCCTGCGCCGGCGCCGCGCGCTGAGCGCTGATGGCGGCCGCGCGAACCACGGGATCGGGATCGTCGAGCAGGTCCTGCGTCCGCGCGGCGAGGTCGGCGTCGCCCGCGCCCTCCATCAGCCACAGGGCCGTCGCCCGCACGATCCCCGGCTGATCGGGGTCGAGCGCCAGAGCGGCGAGGTCGTAGCCCGCGCCCTGCGGGTCGAGACGCCTCGCCGACAATGTCTGGCCGTAATGCGGCCCGCGGTTGGCGCTGTCGGGATGCCATTCCTCGATGCGCGCCGCCGCCCATGCGGCGGTCCGGTCGGCGTGGCAGTCGGTGCAGGCGTCGGGCGCGCCGGTCTCGGCTGCGAGGTCCGGGCGGGGGATCCGGAAGCTGTGATCGCGCCGCCCGTCATTTCCCATGTAGACGCGCTCGATCATGTGGCAGCTGACGCACTGCGCGCCTTCCGTCTCTGGTTCGTGGAAGTGGTGGGACGGGTCGTCATAGGCGGCGGGCTGGAGCGTCGGGAACTCCGGAGCGCCGGCGGGGCTGTGGCATTGCGCGCAGACCGCGGCGCCCTCCGCGCGCAGCGTCGCCTTGTGGGCGTCGTGGCAGTCGAGGCAGCCCACGCCCCGCCGATACATCTTCGACTGAAGGAATGAGCCGTAGACATAGACCTCGTCGAGGATCTGCCCGTCGGCGTGGTAGAGGCCGGGCCGCAGCAGGGCGACGTTGTAGGCGTCGTGGTAGGGCGCGCCGGGGATGGGATTGCCGTCGCCATGCGCCTCTCGCCGGGAATGGCAGGTCGCGCATTGCTGGATCGTCGCCTCGGTCTCGTCGAAGCTCATCGTGAAGCCGTAGGCGTCGAGCGTGGCGAAGGCCGGGTTCAGGGCCGGGTTCGGGGGCCGCCCCGCCGCCCAGTCGAGATGGGCT
>NZ_DAIQNN010000016.1:0-53709 GCF_036788415.1 Rubrimonas sp.
TTCCGCGCCGCGTCGGGGATGTTCGTGCCCGGCCCGAAGATCGCCTTCACCCCCACCCCGTGCAGGAACTCATAGTCCTGCTGCGGGATCACCCCTCCGCAGACCACCAGAATTTCCCCGGCCCCCGCCGCCCGCAGCGCCTCGATCAGCTTCGGGGCCAGCGTCTTGTGCCCCGCGGCCTGCGAGGACACCCCGATCACGTGCACGTCGTTGTCGATGGCGTCCCGCGCCGCCTCCTCCGGCGTCTGGAACAGCGGCCCCACATCCACGTCGAAGCCGATGTCCGCGAAGGCCGTGGCGATGACCTTCGCGCCCCTGTCGTGGCCGTCCTGCCCCATCTTGACCACCAGCATGCGCGGCCGCCGCCCCTCCGCCGCCGCGAAATCCTCCACGTCCTTCTGGATCGCGGCAAAACCGTCGTCGCCCTCATAGGCCGCGCCGTAGACGCCCGCGAGCGTGCGCACCTCGGCCCGGTGGCGGCCGAACACCCGCTCCATGGCGTCCGAGATCTCGCCGACCGACGCCCGCGCCGCCGCCGCCTCGATGGCCGCCGCCAGCAGGTTTCCGCCCTCGCGCGCCGCGCGCTCCACCCCCTCCAGCGCCGCCGCGCAGGCCGCCGCGTCGCGGGTGGCGCGGATGCGCTCCAGCCGCGCCACCTGGCTGTCGCGCACGGCGGCGTTGTCGATGTCGAGGATGTCGATGGAGTCCTCCTTGGCGAGGCGGTACTTGTTCACCCCCACCACCACCTCGTCGCCACGATCCACCGCCGCCTGACGGCGCGCGGCCGACTCCTCGATGCGCAGCTTGGGCATGCCGGAGGCGACGGCCTTGGTCATGCCCCCCAGCGCCTCGACCTCCTCGATGATCGCCCAGGCGGCCTCGGCCATGTCCGCCGTCAGCTTCTCGGCGTAATAGCTGCCCGCCAGCGGGTCGATGACCTTGGTGACCCCCGTCTCCTCCTGCAGGATCAGCTGGGTGTTTCGCGCGATGCGCGAGGAGAACTCGGTCGGCAGCGCGATGGCCTCGTCGAAGCTGTTGGTGTGGAGCGACTGCGTGCCGCCCAGCGCCGCCGCCAGCGCCTCGTAGGCGGTGCGGACGATGTTGTTGTAGGGGTCCTGCTCCTGAAGCGACACGCCGCTGGTCTGGCAGTGGGTGCGCAGCATCAGGGATTGCGGCTTCTTCGGCTTGAGCTCCGCCATGATCCGCGACCACAGCAGGCGGGCGGCGCGCAGCTTCGCGGCCTCCATGAAAAAGTTCATGCCGATCGCGAAAAAGAACGACAGCCGTCCCGCGAAGGCGTCCACGTCCATGCCGCGGGCCAGCGCCGTTCGCACGTACTCCCGCCCGTCGGCCAGCGTGAAGGCCAGCTCCTGCACCAGGTTCGCCCCGGCCTCCTGCATGTGGTAGCCGGAGATCGAGATCGAGTTGAAGCGCGGCATGTGCTCGGCGGTGTAGGCGATGATGTCGGCCACGATCCGCATGCTGGGCTCGGGCGGGTAGATGTAGGTGTTGCGGACCATGAACTCCTTGAGGATGTCGTTCTGGATGGTCCCCGACAGGTCGGCATCGGTGCAGCCCTGCTCGCGGCCGGCGACGATGAACGACGCCAGCACCGGGATCACGGCACCGTTCATGGTCATCGACACCGACATCTCCTTCAGCGGGATGCCGTCGAACAGGATCTTCATGTCCTCGACGCTGTCGATGGCGACGCCCGCCTTGCCCACATCGCCCACCACGCGCGGGTGGTCGCTGTCATAGCCGCGATGGGTGGCGAGGTCGAAGGCCACCGACAGCCCTTTCTGCCCCGCCGCCAGCGCCCGGCGATAGAAGGCGTTGGACGCCTCCGCCGTCGAGAACCCCGCATATTGCCGGATGGTCCAAGGCTGGCCCGCGTACATCGTCGCGCGGGGCCCGCGGGTGAAAGGCGCGAGGCCCGGCAGCGAGCCGAGATGGTCCAGGCCGGCGAGATCCGCCTCGGTGTAGAGCGGCTTGACGTCGATGCCCTCGGGCGTGCGCCAGGTGAGCGCGTCTGGCGTCCTGCCGCGCAGCTCCTTTGCGGCGAGGGCTTCCCACGCGGCGAGGTCGGGCTTGTCGGTCATGGCGGCGTCTCCCGGATCAGGACGGAGTCAGGATAGCGCGGACGCCCGCCGGCGGGGACCGCCGGGGCCGGGGTGCGACGAAGACGGTGCGACGGTCACTCGAATTCCATGATCACGTCGTCGACCGCCAGCGAGGCGCCGGGCTGGGCCTTGACCTTCGCGACCCTGCCCTTGCGCTCGGCACGCAGGATATTCTCCATCTTCATCGCCTCGACGATGGCGAGTTGCTGTCCCTCCTGCACCTCGTCGCCCTCGGCCACGGCGATCGAGACCACGAGGCCCGGCATCGGGCAGAGCAGGAATTTCGAGGTGTCGGGCGGCGCCTTCTCGGGCATCAGCGCCGCAAGCTGCGCCAGCCGCGGCGTGCGCACCTGCGCCTTGAGGTCGACGCCTCGATAGCGCAGGCGGAAGCCCTCGGTCAGCGGATCGACCTTCACGGCCATGGCGACGCCGCCGACCTGCGCGCGCGCCAGCGTCTGCCCCGGAGACCAGTCGGTATTGACCTCGAAGGCATCACCCTTGCCGAGGTCGAGCCCCGCGGGAACGCTCGCCCCATCGAGCCGAGTCATCAGCATGACGCCGAAATGGGCACGGGCCGCCCAGAAGGCCCCGCCGAAGCCGACCACCCAGTCTGTCCCGACCTCGCGCTCGTGGTTCGACATGGCGCCGGACACGCGGGCGTCGCGCTTCTCGCGGACGATGCGCAGCGCGACCGCGAGCGCCGCGAGGCGCGTCTGCGCCACCTCGCCGATGGCGGCGCCCTGGAAGCCGTCGGGGTATTCCTCGGCGATGAAGGCGGTCGAGATGTCGCCCGCGACGAATTTCGGGTGGTCCATCACCGCTGCGCAGAAGGGCAGGTTGTGGCCGATCCCCTCCACCTCGAAGGCGTCGAGCGCGCAGCGCATCTCCTCGATCGCCTCGGCGCGGTCGCGGCCCCAGGTGCAGAGCTTCGCGATCATCGGGTCGTAGAAGCGGCTGATCTCGCCCCCCTCGAAGACGCCGGTGTCGTTGCGGACCCGGGTGTGGTCGAGCTGCGGGCCCGCGGGCGGACGGTAGCGGGTCAGGCGGCCGATCGAGGGCAGGAAGTTGCGGTAGGGATCCTCGGCGTAGAGGCGGCTCTCCATGGCCCAGCCGTCGATGCCGACATCGGCCTGCGTCAGCGGCAGCTTCTCGCCCGCCGCGACGCGGATCATCAGTTCGACGAGGTCCAGGCCGGTGATCAGCTCGGTGACAGGGTGTTCGACCTGCAGGCGGGTGTTCATCTCGAGGAAATAGAACTTGCGCTCGGCGTCGACGATGAATTCGACCGTCCCGGCCGAACAGTAGTCGACCGCCTTGGCCAGCGCCACCGACTGCTCGCCCATGGCGCGCCGGGTCGCGGCGTCGAGGAAGGGCGACGGGGCCTCCTCGATGACCTTCTGGTTGCGGCGCTGGATCGAGCATTCGCGCTCGTTGAGGTAGAGGACGTTGCCGTGCTTGTCGCCGAGCACCTGGATCTCGATGTGGCGCGGCTGGGTGACGAACTTCTCGATGAAGATCCGGTCGTCGCCGAAGCTGGCCGCCGCCTCGTTCTTCGAGGACTGGAAGCCCTCGCGCGCCTCCTGCGCGTTCCAGGCGATGCGCATGCCCTTGCCGCCGCCGCCGGCGCTGGCCTTGATCATCACCGGATAGCCGATCTCGCCGGCGATCTTCACCGCCTCCTCCGCGTCGGCGATCAGGCCCATGTAGCCGGGCACGGTGCTGACGCCCGCCTCGGCGGCGAGCTTCTTCGAGGTGATCTTGTCGCCCATGGCGTCGATGGCCGAGGAGGGCGGGCCGATGAAGGCCACGCCGGCCTCCTCGAGGGCGCGGGCGAACTCGGCGCGTTCCGACAGGAAGCCGTAGCCGGGATGCACGGCCTCGGCCCCAGTCGCGCGGATGGCGGCGAGGATCTTGTCCATCACGATGTAGGACTGGTTGGCCGGCGGCGGGCCGATGTGCACCGCCTCGTCGGCCATGCGGACATGCAGCGCATCGCGGTCGGCGTCGGAATAGACCGCGACGGTGGCGATGCCCATGCGCCGCGCCGTCTTGATGACGCGGCAGGCGATCTCGCCCCGGTTCGCGATCAGGATCTTCTTGAACATGGCCCGCCCCTCGCTGTCCCCTGCGCGTTTAGCGCAGGGCGGCGTCCGCGGACCATCGGCCCCAGCGCCGCACTGCAGCGTGATGAAAGATCTCGGACAACGCGTCCAGCGTCCGCGACGACGGACGAGCCCGGTCGACAAAGGCTGCGGCAGCCATGAAACGCCAGCCCTCATCCCCGCACGCGACGGCCGAGACCGGACAAAGGCCGGGCGCATCGCGCAGCGCGCGCCAAATCTCCTGCCTCAAAGCGGCCACGGCGCGATGCGATGCCATTCCGACACCGCTCCCGCCGGGCCATGGCGCCGACAGGCCCACCACCGCCCCGAGGCGAGCCGGCGCGCGGGCGAGGATCAGCGGCGCCTGCGCCACAAGGTCGGGCGCGGCATATACGGCGAACCGGCCGGCGGCGCGGTGGGGACGGGCGATGATCGCCGCCACGAGCTCCCGGGCGTCCGGCAACGGCGTCAGCGGTCGTCCCTGCCGCCGATGGTCATCACCGCCACGGCCATCGCCACCGCGCCGCCCGTGAGCCCGAAGGAAGCGGCAAGCACAATGAGCGCGAGCCAGCCGGATGATGACCTGTCCAGCAACGTCCCAAGCTGGCCGACGTCGGTCCAGAGCAGGCCCAGCAGCAGCGTCCAAGACGCGGCGATGCCGGTGGCGCAATGGCGGGCGAGGAAGCGGGTCAGTCGCCAGTCGACAGGTTGCTGCGGCGTCGGGCCCGAAGGCGGCTCGTATTCGTCATCGCCCACGTAATGCCCACCCTGCAGCAATGCCGACCGGCCCGAAGGTGACGGCGAACACAGTCGCCAGCAACGCCATTGCGAGCTCGCCCTGATCGGATCGGTCCATCAGGGTGCCTATGTGGCCGACATCCGTCCAGACCAGCCCGAGAAGTGCCGCCCAGCCTGCCGCCACGCCGTCCGCGGCCCTGGCAAGGAGGAACCGGCTCTCGGTGTTTGCCGAGCACGGGGTCGGATCTCTCACGGCCGGCGGCCCATGTACCGCGCCTCGCCCCGACGGGCGGCCGCATCGGCGGCATGGGCGCGCGCGGCTTCGCCCGCGACATTCATCCAGCCGATGTGCGCACCGGTGATGGCGAAGGCGACGCCGGTTATGCCCCAGATCATCGTCATGGCCATCATGCCGATCGGCGTGGCCATGGCCCAGCTTGCGAGCCCCCCGAAATCGCCGAGCGCGACGGCGAGCAGGTAGCCCCAGCCAATCCCGAGAGCGATGATCGCACGGCCGACGATATGCAGAAAGTCGCGGATGCCGAGGGGCGCGAGCGCCTCCCGTTGCTTCTGATGCGGCATGATGCTGCTCCGCCCGGCGGCCCTGTCATGTGGGATCTAGCGGGCAGAAGCCCGCCGTCCACCGCGAAGGCCCGCTTGGAACGGCCCGCGCGTCAATCGGAAGGCCGTTGGGAGGCGACGTCCGGCCTCCGGGCAGGGACTGTCGATCTCGACCAGAGCGCCGGGCGCGGGTGCCGTTGCGCGCACCGCGGTGCGCGCAGGCAGGAGGTCCGGCGAAAGGATGCCGCGCGGGCGGCGTTTAGGGCAGCATCGCGGCGCTCGATCTGCGTCAGGAAGCAGCGCGCCTGCACGGCAACCTCAAGGGAAAGCCCCAAGCGGCGCGAACGCCGCCTTCAGGTTGCGCATGCTGCGGCCATCTGCTGCGCGAATCCCTCCGGCAGAGGCGCGTCGGGGGCCGCTGGGCGTTCGGCATATGGCCCGCTGCGAAAACCCAGACGACGGCATCGGCCGCGTGTCCGCATGGCGCCCGGGAGACGCGGGCACCAAGGATCGCGTTGGGAACGAGAACCTCGAGGGATGGCGTTAAAGCGGCAGGTTGTCGTGCTTTTTCCACGGACGCTCGATCCGCTTGGTTCGCAGCGCGGCGAAGGCGCGGGCGACCCGCTTGCGGGTGCTCATCGGCATGATCACCTCGTCGATGAAGCCGCGTTCGGCCGCGACGAAGGGATTGGCGAAGCGGTCCTCGTAGGTCTTCGTGCGCGCTGCGATCTTCTCCGCGTCGCCCAGTTCGCTGCGATAGAGGATCTCGGTCGCGCCCTTGGCCCCCATCACCGCGATCTCGGAGGTCGGCCAAGCGTAGTTGACGTCGGCGCGCAGGTGCTTGGAGGCCATGACGACGTAGGCGCCGCCGTAGGCCTTGCGGGTGATGACCGTGACCTTGGGCACGGTGGCCTCGCCGTAGGCGTAGAGCAGCTTCGCGCCGTGCTTGATGATGCCGGCGTATTCCTGCGCCACGCCCGGCAGGAAGCCCGGCACGTCGACGAAGGTCAGCAGCGGGATGTTGAAGGCGTCGCAGAAGCGCACGAAGCGCGCGCCCTTGCGGGCGCTGTCGATGTCGAGGCAGCCCGCAAGCACCATGGGCTGGTTCGCGACGATGCCCACAGTCTGCCCCTCGAGCCGGCCGAATCCGGTGATGATGTTCTTCGCGTAATCCTTCTGGATCTCGAAGAAGTCGCCCTCGTCGACGACCTTCAGGATCAACTCCTTCATGTCGTAGGGCGTGTTGGGGTTGTCGGGGACCAGGGTGTTGAGGCTTTCGTCGACGCGGGCGGGGTCGTCGTGAAAGGGGCGGACGGGGGGCTGATCGCGGTTGGACAGCGGCAGGAAGTCGATCAGGCGGCGTACCTCGGCCAGCGTCTCGACGTCATTCTCGAAGGCGCCGTCGGCGACCGAGGATTTCGAGGTGTGGGTCTTTGCGCCGCCCAGTTCCTCGGCTGTGACCTGCTCGTTGGTGACGGTCTTCACCACGTCGGGGCCGGTCACGAACATGTAGCTGCTGTCGCGGACCATGAAGATGAAGTCGGTCATCGCCGGGCTGTAGACCGCGCCGCCGGCGCAGGGACCCATGATCACGCTGATCTGCGGCACCACGCCCGAGCCTTCGATGTTGCGCTGGAACACCTCGCCATAGGCCGCGAGCGATCCCACGCCCTCCTGGATGCGCGCGCCGCCCGAATCGTTCAGCCCGATCACGGGTGCTCCGTTGCGGATGGCCATGTCCATGATCTTGCAGATCTTCGCCGCATGCGTCTCCGACACCGCGCCGCCGAACACGGTGAAGTCCTGAGAGAAGACATAGACCATGCGGCCGTTGACCGTACCCCATCCGGTCACGACGCCGTCGCCCGGGATCGTGGTGCCGGCCATGTCGAAGTCCACGCAGCGGTGGGCCACGAACATGTCGTATTCTTCGAAGGATCCCTCGTCCAGCAGCGCCTCGATGCGCTCGCGCGCCGTCAGCTTGCCCTTGGCGTGCTGGGCGTCGATGCGGCGCTGGCCGCCGCCGAGCCGGGCCTCGGCGCGGCGGTCCTCGAGTTGCTGGAGGATGTCCTTCATGGTTCCGTCTCCCCTCGGCGCCGGCGGGCGTCAGCGCGGCGGATGCTGATAGCGCGAAGCGCGGCGCAGCAAAACCGTCATCGCGCTTCGGGCGTGCCGCGGTGCGGCGAAGCGGCGATCCTGCACCGCGCGCGGTCCTCAGCGATCCGTGAGTTGTGTCACGGTCAGTTCGATGACCGACCAGTTGGTGCCGATGCCGACAAGGATGCAGAAACCACGAGCGGAAACGCGCGGCGTGTCGACCGTCAGCGTTGTGCGCACCTGATTCGTGGCGACGCGGACGTCACTGCGGACGGCGATGTCGTCGGCCGCGACAGCGCGATCGGCCAAAGGGCCGCGATCGGCCGCGAAGGCGCGGCAGGCGGCGCGTGCGGCGTTCCACGCGCCGCTCGACTGTGCCATGGCCGAACCGGCCGACAGCATGGCGACGGCCCAGAGCAGGGCGGAGGATCGCAGGCGCATCGGTGTCGCTCCGGTCACAGTCGGGCGCTTCGCTCCTAGCACTGCGCGCCGGCGGGCGGAAGCGACGGGACCGCCGCGGGGCGCATCGCCCTTGCGCGCGCGCCCGTCCACGGCAAGGGTGCCGCCCGCACAGCAGGGAACCCGTCGATGACAGACGCCGCAGCGCCCGCGACCCGCGCGCCCGACGTGGCGGCCGTCGCCATGGGCATCGCCTTCGCGGTGATCTGGTCATCGGCGTTCAGTTCCGCGCGCATCGCCCTGCTCGACGCGCCGCCCTTCCTTTTCCTGACCGCGCGCTTCGCCGCGGCGGGTCTCGGGGCGGTGGCCGTGGCGCTGGCGCTGGGACAGCGCCTGCCGCGGGGGCGGAGCGCCTGGAGGGCGGTGGCGGTGTTCGGGCTTTGCCAGAACGCCCTGTATCTGGGGTTGAATTTCCTCGCGATGACGGAGGTTCCGGCCGGCCTCGCGGCCATCGTCGCCAGCGCGTTGCCGCTTGCGGTGGCGGCGCTCGCATGGGCGACGCGGGGCGAGCGCCCCTCGGCGCTGGGGGTACTGGGGCTGGCGGTCGGGTTCGCCGGGGTGCTGGTGGTGATGGGCGGTCGCGTGCAGGGCGGCGCGCCGGTCTGGGGCCTCGCGGCTTGCGTGGGCGGCGCGCTGGCGCTGGCGGTGGCGACGCTGAGCCTCCGCGGAGCCTCGGCGGGCGGCGGGCTGCTGATGGTGGTCGGTCTGCAGATGCTGGTCGGCGCCGCAGCGCTCGCCCCTGTCGCGCTGGCGCTCGAAACGACGGAGGCCGTGCGCTGGACGCCGCGCCTGGGGCTCGCCTTCGTCTACATCGCGCTTGTCCCGGGGATCGCGGCCACCCTTCTGTGGTTCGGGCTGGTGCGGCGGATCGGGGCGGGCCCTGCCAGCGCATTCCACTTTCTGAACCCGGCCCTCGGCGTGGGCATCGCCGCACTGGCACTGGGCGAGCCCGCGACCTGGGTCGATGCTGCCGGCGTCGCGGTGGTGACCGTCGGCATCGCCTGCGTCCAGATCGCGGCACGCCGGGACCGGGCCCCTACTCCGCCGCCAGACGGACGGGAACGGGCCGCGCCTTCGCCCGCTGCCGCCGCCCGGCCAGCAGCGAGAAGGCCGGGGGCGTGAACCAGAACGAGACGACGGTCGAGAGCAGCACGCCGCCGGCAATGGCCATCGCGAAGGGCGGCCAGAAGCCGCCGCCGGCAAGGATCAGCGGCAGGAAGCCGCCGAAGGTCGTAACTGTGGTCGAGACGATGTGGCGGCCCTGGCGCATGACCACGCCGCGGATCGCCGCGCGATCGCCCGCAGCGGCTTCCGCGTCCTCCTGCAGCGCCGTGAGGATGATGATGGCGGCGTTGATCGAGACGCCGACCGACCCGATCACCCCGATCAGCGCCACAACGCCGAACGGATAGCGGAAGACCGCCAGCGCCAGAAGGCTGAGGCCCATGGCGAGGCCGCAGACGACGAAGGCCACCGCTGACAGCCGCCAAGAATTGAAGGTCACGACGATCGAGGCGACCATGCCGACGACGACGATCCCGAGCGTGGACATCAGGTTGCGGATGGTTTCATCCCGCGCATCGGTGTCGCCGCCCCATTCGATGCGATAGCCGGCGGGCAGCGACAATGGCGCAGTGGCCAGCCGCTCCTGCAGCAGCGACAGGGCCTCGTCGGGCAGAACGCCATGTTCGAGGAAGCCTTGCACGGTATTGACCCGTTCGCCGTTGCGCCGGGCGATGGCGGTCTCTGCCGGTTCGAGCCTCGGGGTCCCGAGCGCGGCAAGCGGGATCGGCGACCAATCGCCCGCCAGCGCGGCAGCGCGCGCGCCGGCCGGCGCGACGGTCAGGGCCGCGATCGCGGCCGCATCGGCGCGATCCGCCGCCGGCAGGCGCACGCGCACTGGCATCTCCTCCGGCCCCTCAATCAGCGAACCGCCGAGCGCGCCCTCCCCCAGCGCCTGCACCTGTGACGCAACCTCGACCAGAGTGAGGCCCGCAAGTCGCGCCGCGTCCGCGTCGAGCAAAAGGCGCAACTTAGGCGCGGTGCCGGCGAGTTCCGCGCGGGCATGGGTGACGAATGGCGTCTCGGCCATGCGCAGGCGGGCCTGCTCGCCAAGCGCGCGCAGTCCGTCGAGCGAGGGGCCTACAAGGCGCAACTCGAGCGGCGCATCGACGGGCGGCCCCTGCTTTAGCCCGCGCACAAGCGCGCGAGCCTGCGGAACGCCCGCATCGAGGGCGCGCTGAAGCCGCGGCACGGCGGCGTCCGTGGCGTCGGGCGAGACCGTCGTGACCAGCGCCTCGGCGAAGCTCGGATCGCTGTCGCGGTTGGCGAGCATGTTGTAGTAAAATGCCGGCGCGCTTCGGCCGATGGACCACTGGACGGCGACAACCGCCGGATCGCCGCGCAGGATCGCCTCGGCCGCGCGTGCCGCCGCGTCGGTCTCCCGGATCGAGGCGCCGCCCGGCAGTTCCAGTTGCACATGGAACTGGTCGCGCTCGACGCCCGGAAAGAACTGGGCGCTCAGGGTCGGCAGGGCGAGGAACCCGACGATGGCCGGGGTCGCCGCCGCCGCCATCGCGAGACCGCGCCAGCGCAGGGCCGCGTCGAGCGAGGCCGCGAACACACGGGACACCACGGCGGCCCGGATGCCGTCGCGCCACCAGCGCGGGGCCTCACCGACCGCGGGCAGCATCCGTGCCGCCAGCGCAGGGGTCACGAACAGCGCCAGGCCGAACGAGATGACCAGCATGGTGATGACCGAAAGCGCGATGGCCCCGACGAAGTTTCCCGCCGGGCCGGGCAGCGTCGCCATCGGCAGGAAGGCGAACACGGTCGTCGCCGTCGAGGCCGCCAAGGGAGTCGCGAGACGCCGGACCGTCCCCTGCACCGCCGCCAGCCGCGGCGCACCTGCCCCGATCCGCCGGCGCATCTCGTCGGTGGTCACGATGGCCGCGTCGACCAGCAGACCCAGCGCGACGATCAGCCCCGTGACAGACATCTGGTGAATGACCACACCAAGCTTCTCGAGCACGAACAGCGCGCCGAGCGCCGTCAGCGGCAACGTCGCGCCGACGATGAGCGCGGAGCGCCACCCCATCGAGACGAAAAGCACCACAACCACCAGCGCCACCCCAAGGGCGAGGTTCCACAGCACATCGGCCATGCGCGCCGCCGTGTAGCCGCTCTGGTCGAAGGCGAGGCGCACCTCGAGACCCGCCGGCGCGCCGGCGGCAAAGGCCTCGACATCCGCGCGAAGGCGCGCGGCCCAGCGGTCGACCTGCCGGTCCTCCTCCATCCGCGCGGCCACCAGCACGGCGCGCCGGCCCATGTCGTAGGCGATCTGGTCCGGCGGGTCGGCTGGGGTGCGGGTGACGCGCGCCACGTCGCCCACCCGCAGGGCGCGCCCGTCCGGTCCGCCCGCCAGCGGCGTGTCGCGCACGCGATCGAGGCTGTCGATCTCGCCCGCCACCTCGATCAGGTAATCCGCGCCCGGCCCGCGCACGCGCCCGGCCGCGACCTTGGCGTCGGCGGCGCCGATGGCGGCGGCCACGTCCGCGGGCGTCAACCCGAGCGCGGCGAGCGCGTCGGCGTCGACCTCGACCAGCACCTCCTCGGCCGCGGCGCCGTAGAGTTCCACCCGCTTGGTGTTCGGCGCCTGGCGCAGGCGCTCCTGCAGCGCGCGGGCGGTGCGCGACAGCACGCCGATGGGGGCTGCGAGCCCGTCGCGGGCGGTGATCGACGCGATGGCCGTGAAGGCGCCGGTACGGTCGTCGTCGAACAGCGGGGCCACGACACCGGCCGGCAATTCGGATGCCACGTCGCCGAGCGCGTCGCGGATCTCGGACCACACCTCGGGTATGCGCCTCACGGGCGTGAAGACCGACAGCTCGATCTGGATCGACGAGACGCCCGCGCGGCTGACCGACTTGATCTCCTCGATCTCCGGAAGTTCGCGCAGCCGCGCCTCGATCTTCTCGGTCACGAGCGCCTCGACCCGGGCGGGGTCCGCCCCGGGATAGCGGGTGATGACAGTCGCGAACAGGTTGGTGATGGTCGGATCTTCCTGCCGCCCCAGCGTGCCGAGGGCATTGAGGCCCAGCGCGACCAGCGTCAGCAGCACGAGGGCCAAGTACCGGGGTCGGCGGTGGAGCAGCGCGCCCATCCCTCAGCCCCCGTCAGCGGGCAGCGGCGTCACGCGCTGGCCCGCCACGAGGCGGTGCACGCCCTCCGCCACAAGCAGCGCGCCGTCGGGGATCGCCCCGCGCACGAAGGCGCTGCCGTTCTCGACATGGAGCACTTCGACCGCTTCCGGTCGGGCGACATGACCTTGCTGCCCGTCCGGCACAACAAGCATCACGGCCCACAGTCCGCGGATGCCTTCCTGCAAGGCGACGAGAGGCACCCAGGCGCCGGGTTCGTTCTCACTGCGCGGCAAGGCGAGGCGGACGATCTCTCCCATCGCAAGCGCGGCGTCCGATGGCAGGTCGACGACGAGGGCACGGGTGCGCGTCGCGGGATCGATGTCGGGAACGACCGCGCGCAGCCGACCCCCGATCGGGCCGGTTCGCGTGTCGATCATCAACTCGGTATCGGCGGTCAGCGTGGCAGCCAGCGCCGCAGGCACGCCAACCCTTGCCCGCGGCCGGCCGGTTTCGTGGAGCGTGACGATGGGCGCGCCTGCGGCGACCACCGCCCCTTCGTCGCGCGCGCGCGAAACAACCGCGCCGGCAAAAGGCGCGCGGAGCTCGGATTTGGCGATGTCGAGATCGATCGCCGCAAGTCGAGCATCGGTCTCGCGGATGCGGGCCAGCACGGCATCGACAGCAAAGCGCGCCTCGTCGAGCGCCTGCGCGGTATCGAAACCGCGGCCGCTCAGCGCGCTGCGCCGTCCGAGGGTCGATTCGGCCAGTGCCAGATCGGCCGCCAGGACATCGCGCGCCGCTTCCAGGCGCGCGCGCTCGCGCTGCAGCGGTTCGGTGTCGAGGCTGGCAAGCAGAGCCCCGGCTGCGACCGTGTCCCCTTCCTGCGCGAGCACCGCGACCACGAGGCCGGGCCGCTCGAAACCGAGCGCCGCCTGTCGCGCGGGCTCGACCCGTCCCACGAAGCGTTCGGTCCAGGCAAAGCCGGGCTCGATCCTCAGTCTCAGGGCGCGCACCGGCAGCGGCGCTGGCGCGACGGCCTGCGCGGCAGCGGCAGCCACCCGCACGCGCATTGCATCAAGACCGAGATGCGCGGCGCCGAAGATGGCCACCGCGAACAGCAGCGCCCCCGTCCACGCGCGGATCCGGCGCGACCTCGCGGAACCGGAGCCGGCTTGCGTGTCTGGCATCGTGCGATCTCCGGTGGACGTCGCCGCCCGCGCGGCGTTAAGTGAGACGGTCTCACTTTCTATGTAAGCTGGCAAAACATTTTTTGCTGCATCGCGGGGTGGAGAGTAGCGCGGGATGGGCGGACGGCAGAGCGACAAGGCGGCAGGATGCAAGGGTGGGCGTGCGCCCTACCACCACGGCGACCTGCGCGCCGCGCTCATCGATGCCGCGACCGACCTCATCCGGGGCGGACGCGTCGAAACCTTCACCGTCGCCGAGGCTGCGCGCCAGGCCGGGGTCAGCAGCGGCGCCCCCTACCGCCACTTTGCCGACCGCGACGCGCTGCTCGACGCCGTCGCCGCCGCGGGGTTCCTGCGCCTGCAGGCCCGCACCGAAGCTGCGAGCGCGGAACACGGGCCCGGCACGCTCGACGGGTTGATCGCAAGCGGCCAGGCCTATGTCGCCTTCGGCGCCGAGGAACCGGAACTGTTCCACCTGATGTGGGGCGCGACGCGACCGCACCTCGAGAACGGCATCGCCACCGAGACGGGGGCGCGCTGCTACGCCGCCTTCATCGCGCGGCTGCAGGGGGTCATGGGAGCGCAAGGGCTGGGAACCCGCGACCCGCATGAATTCGGCGCGCCGCTCTGGGCCATGGTGCACGGCTTTGCGGGGCTGCTCATCGGGCGCAGCCCGATGCTCGGCGCGGATCTGACCGGGGTCCAGAACATGGCGGACCGGTCCGCCCGGGCATATTTCGCAGGGTCGCGCGTTGATGCGGAGGGGTCAGCGCGTTGACGCCATGGGGGCGCGCGAAAACGTGAAAGCGTTTGCCGGCTGGCCCGTGGGCGGTGCATAAAGCCGGCCGGGAACCACGGGGTCTTGCATGGCTGATCGGCCTTTGCTGTCGGTCGAAGGGCTGACGATCGGCTTCGGCGGACCGTCCGGACCGCTCGCGCTCGATGACGTTTCGTTCTCGCTGCGGCGGGGCGAGACCCTGTCGCTGGTCGGTGAATCCGGATCGGGCAAGACGCTGGCCGCCCGCAGCCTTCTGGGAATTCTGCCGCGCGGGGCGCACATCCGCGCCGGCCATGCCATCTTCGTCGATCGAGATGGCGCGAGCGATCTGCTGGCACTGGGCGATGCGGCGCTGCGCGACATCCGCGGGTCCCGCATCGCAATGGTGTTCCAGGAGCCGATGAGCGCGCTGTCGCCGTTGCACAGCGTCGGCGAGCAGGTCGCCGAGGCGGTACGGCTGCATCACGGCGCGACCCGAGCCGCGGCGGCGGAGCGCTGCATCGAGGTCTTCGCGGAAGTGGGGTTCCCGGACCCGGATCGGGCCTACGCGGCCTACCCCTTCCAGCTGTCGGGCGGACTGCGCCAGCGGGCGATGATCGCGATGGCGATGGTGTGCCGCCCGACGCTGCTGATCGCGGACGAGCCGACCACTGCGCTCGACGTGACGACGCAGGCCACGGTGCTCGACCTCATCCGCCGGCTGCAGGCCGAGACGGGCATGGGCGTGCTGCTGATCACTCACGACCTCGGCGTCGTGGCCAATGTCGCCGACACCGTCGCCGTGATGCGGGCCGGCCGCGTGGTCGAGGCCGGACCGGTGACGGCCGTGCTGGGCGCGGCCGGACATCCCTACACGCGAGCGCTGATGGCAGCGACGCCAACGATCCCGGAGGCACCGTCCTGCCGCGTGCCGACGGCGCTCGACACGATCCTGCAGGTGTCCGGGTTGAACAAGACCTATCCCGGGCGGCGACTGGCGCTTGGCCGCCGCGCGCCGCCGGTGACGGCCGCCATCGACGTGGGCTTCGCGCTCGAACGCGGGGCCACGCTTGCGATCGTCGGCGAATCCGGGTCGGGAAAATCCACCATCGCGAGGCTGGCGCTGCTCGCGGAGATCCCCGATCCCGGATCGCGCGTCGTCTTTCGCGGTCGGGACGGGGTCGAGATCGACATCGGCAGTGCCGGTCCGGAAGCGCTTCGCGCCTTCCGCCGCCGCGCGCAGATGGTGTTCCAGGACCCTTTCGCGTCGCTGTCGCCGCGCATGACGATCCGCGACATCCTGACGGAGCCGCTGCGCGTCCACCGGATCGGAACCCCGGCCGAGCAGCGCGACCGCGCGGCGGCGCTGATGGCCAGGGTCGGCCTGTCGCCTGACCATCTCGGGCGCTTTCCGCACGCTTTCTCGGGCGGACAGCGCCAGCGCATCTCGATCGCGCGGGCACTTGCGCTCGGGCCCGAACTTCTTGTCTGCGACGAGCCAACCTCGGCACTCGATGTCAGTGTGCAGGCGCAGGTGCTTGATCTTCTTGCAGAGTTGCGTCGAGAACTCGGTTTGTCGATGCTTTTCATAAGCCACAACCTCGCGGTTGTCGCGGGCATAGCAGATCATGTCGCCGTGATGCGTCGCGGCAGGATCGTCGAGTCCGCACCGGTGGACCGTCTGTTTCTCGCGCCTGTGCATCCGTACACGCAGGCGCTGATCGCCGCGTCGCCGGTTGCGGATTGCGAAGCGCGGCTCGATCTCGCCGCGGTTTCACTGGGCGCGGGCGAGCCGGAAACCTGGCCCGAGCGCTTTCGGGTCGGCGAGCACGCCGTTCCCGCGCTGCGCGAGATCGAGGCCGGCCATTTCGTACGGTGCGCGGCATGAGGCGGCGCGATGTCCTCACGGCGGCTCTCGCGATGGCCGCTGGCGGCGTTCCGCGCGCGCGCGCGACGGCGGAACCGCCGGCGCTGGCGAGGGCGGTGGCGACCGGTGCCCTTCCGCCAGCCGTGGCGCGCCTGCCGCTCGATCCGCTCATCGTCGATCTGCCAGCGCGCGGACGGGCCTTCGGCGTCCATGGCGGCGAGATCCGCACGTTGATCGGCACTCCGCGCGACGTGAGGATGGCCGTCGTGTACGGCTATGCGCGGCTTGTCGGGTATGACGACAGTTATGCGCTGGTCCCCGACATCCTGCGCCAAGTCGAGGTCGAGGATGGCAGGGCATTCACCTTCCGCCTGCGGCGGGGGCATCGCTGGTCCGACGGCCACCCCTTCACCACCGAGGATTTCCGATACTGGTGGGAGGATGTGGCCCTGAACCCCGACCTATCCCCCGCTGGCCCGCCAGAGTCGATGCTGGTGGATGGGGCGGCGCCGGTCGTCAGCGTGATCGACGAGGTCACGATCCGCTATGTCTGGCCGAAGCCGAATCCGCGCTTCCTGCCTGCGCTGGCGGGCGCGCGTCCTCGCGACGTGTTCAGCCCGTTCCATCGCATGCGCCGCTTCCACGCCCGCTATGCCGACCCCGACGCTCTGGCGGCCGAGGTGGCGGCCGACAGCGCCCGAAGCTGGGCCGCGCTGCACAACAAGCGCGACGATCTCTATGCCTTCGACGATCCGGACCTGCCGACGCTGCAGCCCTGGCGCAACACGACCGCACGCAACAGCCAGCGCTATGTTCTTGAACGGAACCCTTTCTACCACCGTGTCGATAGCGAGGGGAGGCAGCTTCCCTATGTCGACAGGATCGAGATGATGGTCGCCTCCGGCAGCCTGATCCCGGCAAAGACCAACCGGGGCGAGGTCGAACTTCAGGCGCGGGGCCTGTCGTTCTCGGACGCGCCGGTGCTGCGAAAGGGCGAAGCGTCCGGCGGATACCGCACGCAGCTGTGGCGATCGGGCTACGCCTCGGAGATTGCGCTTTATCCGAACCTGAATGCGAACGACGCGGTCTGGAGGGGCGTGCTCCGCGATGTGCGGGTACGCCGGGCGCTGAGCCTTGCGATCAGCCGCGAGACGCTCAACCGGTCGCTTTATTTCGGACTGGGCCGCCCGGCGGCGATGGCCGCTCTGCCGGAGAGCCCTTTCCATAACCCCGACCATGCTCAGGCCTGGACGCAGTTCGACCTCGATGGGGCGGCATCGCTTCTGGACGCGGCGGGACTCGATGCACGGCGCGGGGGTGTGCGCCTTCTGCCGGACGGTCGGCAGGCCGAGATCGTGGCGGAGACGGCTGGCGAGAGGCGCGAGGAACTCGATGCGCTGGAACTGCTGGCCGAGATGTGGGCCGAAGTGGGGCTTCGGCTGATCTTCCGCCCGCTCGACCGCGACATCCTGCGCAACCGTGTCTATTCGGGCGACTCGATCCTGCCGGTCTGGTTCGGCTGGAACCTCGGCATCCCGACCGCGGATGCGGTTCCCAACGAGGTCGCCCCAGTGGATCAGGTTACCTTCACATGGCCAAAATGGGGCCAATACGCACAGAGCGGCGGCAAGCTCGGCGAGCCCGTCGACGTTCCCGAGGCGCGCAGACTGCTGGAACTCTATCAATCCTGGACACGGTCGCCTGACATTGCCGGACGCGCGGCGGCTTGGCGAGAGATGCTGGCGATCCACGCCGACCAGGTGTTCGCGATCGGCCTCGTCGCCTCGGCCCCGCAGCCGGTGGTTGTATCCAAGAGACTGCACAACCTACCGGAATCGGCCGTTTTCGCTTGGGAGCCTGGTGCCCATTTCGGGGTGCACCGCATCGATGAAGCCTTCTTCGCGCCATGAGCGGCATCGGGATCGGCAGTCGGGGTGCGCTTCGCATCGCAGGCTACGGGCTTGCGGCACTGGGCGGAGCCGTCGGGCTCCTGCCGGGCCCGACACCGCTCTGGGCACTCGTCACGCTGACCTGTGGCGCGGCGCTCGCACTCTGGGCGGGGGGACCTCTCGGAGCCTACATTCTGCGGCGCATCGCGGCCATGCTCGGCACGCTGCTCGTGGTGTCGGCGCTTGTTTTCTTGATCATCACGCTGCCGCCTGGCGACTATCTCTCGAACCAGATCGCCGAGTTGCGCGCAACGGGACAGGAGTCCGGTGTTGCGCAGGCAGAATTCCTTGTTGCGGAATACGCGCTCGACCGACCGCTGCCGGAGCAATACCTGATATGGCTGGGACTGTGGCCGGGGCCGCGCGGGTTCTCGGGGATCCTCCAAGGCCATTTCGGCCAGAGCTTCGCACTGGATCGGCCCGTGCTCGAGATTGTGGGCGAGGCGATGGCCTTCACCCTGGGGCTCAATCTCGCGGTGGTGCTGTTCGTCTATGCGCTTGCGTTGCCACTCGGGGTTATCGGGGCCATGCGTGCGGGGACCTGGATCGACCGGACGGTGTCGGTGGTCAGCTATCTCGGCCTTGCGACTCCCAACTTCCTGCTGGCGCTGCTGCTGATGTACTACGGCAACAAGGCGGTCGGCTTGCCGATCGGCGGCGGCATGGCGCGGGAGTTCATCGGCCAGCCCTTGAGCGTCGAGAAGCTCGGCTCGATCCTCCTGCACCTCATCGCGCCCGTATTCGTCATCGGCACCGCTGCGGTTGCCGGCATGTCGCAACGGTTGCGTGCCAACCTTCTCGACGAATTGGGCAAACCCTACGTGGTGACCGCACGCGCCAAGGGGTTGGGCGAGACGCGGGCGGTATTGAAATACCCGCTGCGCGTGGCGCTGAACCCTTTCATCGCCGATATCGGCAACCTTCTGCCGCAACTCGTGTCGGGCGCGGTGCTGGTATCGGTGGTGATGAGCCTTCCGACCATCGGGCCGATCCTTCTGTCGGCCTTGCGCTCGCAAGACGTCTTCCTGTCGGGCTTCATCCTGCTGTTCGTGTCGGCGCTGACCCTCGTGGGCATGCTGCTGTCGGATCTGCTGCTGGCCCTCGTGGACCCACGAATCCGGCTCGGAGCCTGAACCATGCGCGATCCCGACGCTCATTGGGTCTCGCCCGAGGCCGCCGCCCCCGCGCCGCGCGCCGATGCCGCGGCAGACCTGCCGCTGCGCGCCCTGATCTGGCAGCGGTTCCGCCGGCGACCGCTGGCGTACTGGGCCGGCGTCTATCTGGCTGCGATCTATCTTGCCTTGCCATTCATCGGCTTCTTTGCACCCTATGCTCCGAACGAACGGCATGAGACCAGGATCTTCGCGGCACCCTCGCCGCTGGCGCTGTTTCACGACGGGCGATTCGTCGGCCCGCACACCTATGCGACGCGCGAGGTATTCAATCTGGACACGTTCCGGATGGACACCGAGGCTGATCGCTCCAGGCCGTTGCCGCTGCGGTTCCTCGCGACCTGCGGTCGGCCGCACGCAATTCTCGGCATCTTCGAGTCACGGTTTCGCGTCGTCTGCCCTCCGGCGGACGGTCACTTCTTCCTTCTCGGGGCCGACCGGCTGGGGCGCGACGTGCACAGCCGCATCCTGTGGGCGGCGCAACTGTCGCTGACCGTCGGGCTTATCGGCGTGACGGTCAGCTTCGCCATCGGCCTCGTGCTTGGCGGCATCGCGGGCTATTTCGGCGGCATGGTCGACGCGGCGGTCAGCCGGACCATCGAAATCGTGCGATCACTTCCGGAGCTTCCGATCTGGCTGGCGCTGTCGGCGGCCATCCCGGCCAACTGGGGGCCCGTGAGCGTGTTCCTCATCATCTCGGTGATCCTAGGCCTGCTCGACTGGCCGGGGCTAGCGCGCGCCATCCGGTCGAAGTTCCTCAGCCTGCGCGAAGAGGATTATGTGCGCGCGGCCGAACTGATGGGGGCCTCGCCCCGGCGCATCATCGCGGCGCACATGATGCCGAACTTCATGAGCCACATCGTCGCCAGCGCCGCGCTCGCGGTGCCCGCGATGATCCTGGGCGAAACCGCGCTGTCCTTCCTGGGCTTGGGGCTGCGGGCACCGGCGGTGTCGTGGGGCCTGATGCTGAACGATGCGCTCGACCTGACGGTGGTCGAGATCTACCCGTGGCTGCTGTGGCCGCTGGCGCCGGTGATGATGGTTGTGCTGGCCTTCAGCTTCCTCGGCGACGGCTTGCGGGACGCGCTCGACCCCTACAGTTGACCGCCCGCAGGCTGACGGACCGTCAGTCGCCCATGGCTTCGCGCAGCGTCTCGAGTTCCAGCCATTCCTCCTCCGCCGCGACCAAGGCCGCCTGGCGCTGGGCCATGGCCGTCGATGCCTTGGCGAAGGCGGCTGGATCGCGCGCATAGAGATCCGGGGCGCCAAGGAATTCGCCGAGACGGGCGATCTCGAAGCTGAGACGGTCGATCTCGGCGGGCAGCAGGTCGAGCCTACGCGCCTGGTTCGAGGAAAGGCGCGGCCGCTGAGCCTCGGGCCTCGGGCGCGATGCCAGTCCGGACTTCTGCCGCGTGCCGGCAGCTTTCGGACGCGGCGGCTCCTCCTTCTCGGGTGCCGGCTTCTGCGCGAGGTGGTCGGTCCAGCCACCGGCGTATTCGATCCAACGGCCTTCACCCTCGGCCGCGATGACCGAGGTCGCGACGCGGTCGAGGAAGTCGCGGTCGTGGCTGACGATCAGCGCCGTGCCGTCGTAATCCGCCAGCAGTTCCTGCAGCAGGTCGAGCGTCTCGACGTCGAGGTCGTTGGTGGGCTCGTCCAGCACGAGCAGGTTCGACTCGCGCGCCATGATCCGCGCCAGCAAAAGGCGCGCCCGCTCGCCGCCAGACAGCGCCTTGACCGGACCGCGGGCTTGGCGCTCGTCGAACAGGAAGTCCCTGAGATAGGCGACAACATGGCGGGGACGACCACGCACCATGATGCCGTCGGACTGTCCTGGCACGCCGAGTTCGGGCGCGCCGGTCAGGCTCTCCCAAAGCGTGGCCTCGGGGTCCAGCAATTCGCGGTTCTGGTCGAAGACGGCGACGGCGAGGTTGGAGCCGAGCCGCAAGGTGCCGGCATCGGGGGCGAGGCCGCCGGTCAGCATCTTGAGCAGGGTGGTCTTTCCCGCTCCGTTGGGGCCGACCAGCGCCACCCGGTCGCCGCGCAGGATGCGCGTCGAGAAGTCCCGCACGACGGTGCGCCCCGTGAAGGTCTTGGACAGGCCCTTCGCCTCGATCACCAGCCGCCCCGAGGCGCGGGCACCGTCGAAAGCCATCGCTGCGGTGCCGCTGACGTGGATCTGGTCGCGGCGCTCGGCGCGCAGCGCGGCGAGGCGGCGGACGCGGCCCTGGTTGCGGGTGCGCCTGGCCGAGATGCCCTCGACCGCCCATTTGCCCTCGGCCTTGATCAGGCGATCCAGCTTGTGGCGCTCGGCCTCTTCCTGCGCCAGCGTCTCGTCGCGCCACGCCTCGAAACCGTCGAAGCCGCGCTCGAGCCGGCGGACCTGGCCGCGGTCGACCCAGAGCGTGGCGCGCGTGAGGGCTGCCATAAGCGCGCGATCATGCGAGATCAGCACGAAGCCCGCACGGGTGTCGCGCAGATTGTCCTCGAGCCATTCGATGGCCGCGATGTCGAGATGGTTCGTCGGCTCGTCCAGCAGCATAAGTTCGGGCTCGCCCGCCAGCAGGCGCGCAAGCGCAGCCCGACGCCGCTCGCCGCCCGACGCCCCGGAGACGGGTGAATCGGCGCGCACCGACAGAGCGTCCATCGCCATCTCGGCGCGCCAGCGCTCGGCGTCTCCAAGGTCTGCCGCGGCGAAGGCACCGAGCGTCTCGAAGGCCGATAGGTCTGGCTCCTGCGGCAGATAGGCGATCCGCGCGCCCGGCTGCGCGAAGCGCGTGCCGCTGTCCGGTTCCACGAGGCCGGCGGCGATCTTCAACAGGGTCGATTTGCCCGAGCCGTTGCGGCCGACGACGCACAGCCGCTCTCCCGCGCCGACGGAGAGCGTGACGCCCTGCAGAAGGGGGCGGCCGCCGAAGCCGAGGCGAATATCGCTGAGGGTGAGGATCGGGGGCGCAGCCATGCCACCGGTTCTGGCGCGCAGGCGCTCCGGGGTCAACGGGACAAGCGGACCCTCAGGGGCGCGCGGGTCGGTCGCGCTCCGCCTCGCGCGCAGCCTCTGCCGGACCCAAGGGATCGCCCTTGATCCCGCAGGCTGCAAGGCCGATGGCCAGAAGCAGGATGAGGGCACGCGACCTCAAAGCCGCCCCCGCCAGCGGGCGATGGCAGCGCGCACGCGGTCGGGCGCGGTGCCGCCGATGCTCGTGCGGCTGCGCACCGAGTTCTCGACGCCGAGGACTGCGTAGACTTCTGCGGTGATGCGAGGATCCAGCCCACGAAGCTCGGCCAGCGGCAGCTCGGGCAGATCTACGCCCAGCGCCTCGGCCCGGGCCACCGCCGCGCCGGTGACGTGATGGGCGTCGCGGAAAGGCATCCCGAGCGCGCGCACCAGCCAGTCGGCGAGGTCGGTCGCGGTGGAGAAGCCCGCGGCGGCGGCGGCGCGCAGGCGGTCGCCATCGGGTTCGAGGTCGCGGATCATGCCCTCCATCGCCGACAGGGCGAGGCCCAGCGCATCGGCGGCGTCGAACACCGGCTCCTTGTCCTCTTGCATGTCCTTGGAATAGGCGAGCGGCAGGCCCTTCATCACCACCGTCAGCGCGACCTGCGCGCCGAGGATGCGCCCGACCTTGGCGCGGACCAGCTCCGCCGCGTCGGGGTTGCGCTTCTGCGGCATGATGCTCGAGCCGGTCGAAAAACGGTCGGACAGGCGCGCGAAGCGGAACTGCGCAGTGGACCAGAGCACCAGCTCCTCGGCCAGCCTCGAGAGGTGCGCGGCGCAGATCGAGGCCGCCGCGAGGAACTCCATGGCGAAGTCGCGGTCCGAGACCGAATCGATGGAGTTGGCCGTGGGCCGGTCGAAGCCGAGCGCGGCGGCGGTGGCCTCGCGGTTGAGGGGGAACGAGGTGCCAGCCAGCGCCGCCGCCCCGAGCGGGCATTCGTTCATGCGGGCGCGCGCATCGGCGAAGCGGCCGCGGTCGCGAGCGAACATCTCGACATAGGCCAGCATGTGGTGGCCCCAGGTCACTGGCTGGGCCACCTGCAAATGGGTGAAGCCGGGCATGACCATGTCGGCGCCACGTTCGGCCTGATCCAGCAGCGCGTCGATCAGGCGGGCGAGCGCCGCGTCCGCGTCGTCGCAGCGTGCGCGCACCCACAGTCGGAAGTCGGTGGCGACCTGGTCGTTGCGCGAGCGGGCGGTGTGCAGGCGGCCGGCGGCCGGGCCGACGATCTCGCGAAGCCGGGCCTCGACGTTCATGTGGATGTCCTCGAGCGCGGTCGAGAACGCGAAGGTCCCCGACTCGATCTCGGCGAGGACCTGCGCGAGCCCAGCGTCGATGGCCACCGCGTCGTCGGGCCCGATGATGCCCTGCGCGGCAAGCATCGCCGCATGGGCGCGGCTGCCGGCGATGTCCTCGCGCGCGAGGCGGCGATCAAAGCCGATCGAGGCGTTGATGGCGGTCATCACGGCATCGGGGCCCATGGCGAAGCGGCCGCCCCACATCGCATTGGCACGACCGTCGCCAGCGGTTTCCCCCTCGCCCGTTTCGCGCCTATCTTCCGCCATCGCACCCCTCCGCCGGAGACCGTCCATGCGCCCCCTGCCAGTCTGGCTCTACCTCGCGGCCATGCTCTGCGCCACCCCCGCCGCCGCCTGGACTGCGGCCGATGCCGCCAGCCTCGAAGCCGCGCGAGCGGGGCAGATGACGCGCCTCGTGGTCCACACGGAGGCGCGACCGCGTGTCGAGACAGCGTTCTTCGATGCCGAGGGACGCGAGCGCCGCTTCGCCGACGGGGTTGGCGCGGTGCAGGTCGTGAACTTCTGGGCGACGTGGTGCCCACCCTGCCTGAAAGAGATGCCGTCGCTCGACCGACTGGCGAAGGCGCTGGAGGGCGGGGAGGCGATGGTCCTTGCGGTCTCGACCGACCGCGGCGACCCCGCCAAGCCGATGAAGTGGCTGGCCGACAACGGCATCACGTCGCTGGCGTTCCATCACGACCGTGGCCTGCGGCTTGCGAGCGCTGCGGCGATCCTCGGCCAGCCTACGACGCTGATCCTTGACCGTGCGGGGCGCGAGATCGCGCGCTTCCAGGGTGAGGCCGAATGGGACAGCGACGACGCACTGGCCGTCATTCGCGCGGCGGTGGAGGCGACGCGTAGTGGTGGCGGCGACTGATCGTCAACTGCGATTTTTCCCGGCGCGGGAGGCTGCCGAACGTGCCGAGGGGAGAAGGCGACGGCCGGCAACGCTGCGACCGCACGATCAACTCGGCATGCCGAACCGCATGGTCTGCACGAAACCCATGCTTCCGCCCCCCATCGCGCGGACGCGGTTCGGAGTGAGCGCTTCTTCCGCCTCAGCCGCCGGTCACCATGCGAACCAGCGTGCGGTCGCGCCTTACGAAATGATGGAACAGCGCCGCGCACGCATGGGCAAGAAGCAGCCCTGCCATCGCGAGGGCAGCGGCAAGGTGCAGGGTCTTGAACGTCGCCTCGAGCGCCTTTGACCCCGGATCGACCGGATCGGGCAGCTCGAACAGACCGAACACCATGTTGCGAACCTGAAATGGAAATGCATCCGCGTTGTTCATCGGCGAGGCAGAGGCCATCAGCCAGCCGGTGACCGGGAGCGCAAGCATCAAGGCGTAGAGCGCGATATGGGCAGCGCGTGCGACCCGATGCTCCAAGGCACTTCCGGGCGGTTCGGTTGGAGTCGGGTTGAGCGCCCTCCAGACGAGCCGAAGAATGGCGAGCGCGAACACAACGAACCCGAAGCTCTTGTGCGTCTGGGTGAGCTGGTAGCGAAGCACCAGATCCGAGGTTCCGACGACATTCACCATGTACCAGCCCACCACGAGAAGGCCGAGGATCAGCAGCGCCATCGCCCAGTGCAGGACGCGGGCGGGAAGGCCCCAGCCGGCAGCGTCGTTGCGGAATTTCATGGCATGTCTCCCGAATTCGCGGCTTCGGGCACAGCCGCGGGGCGTGCAACAAGGTCGAAGGTGACAGTTACCTCAGGGTCCAGGCGAACGAACAGCGCCGAGGGACCCTGCCCGAGCCCGACTGCCCCGGGGTCGAAAACCAGCGCGCCCCGGGCCCGCGCTTCCGGACCGTCGAAGGCGAGCGTGACAGGCGTGCGAAGGATCACGAGCCGCCCTTTCACCGCGATGTCGCCCAACGCTTCCCACATGCCATCGCCCCGCGGCTGGAGCCGGGCGAGGCGATAGACGACCTCGGGCCAGTGCGTCGCATCGAACCACTCGGCGCTCTGCGCGAAGGCGCTGAAAAGCGGGTTGCCGAGGTCAAGCCCGCGGACCGGAATGCGCAGCTCGAATCTGGTCGCGCCTGGATCAGTGGGATCGAAGACGCCCTCGCCCGACATTTCGATGAAACGGCCCTCGGCCGGTGCCCCGTTCATGCGGTAATCGAAGGCGATGCTGGAAATCCCTGGCACCACACGCCATGGCTCCGCAGCATCCGCGGCATGCGCCGCCGCGAGGGCCGCGGCGGCGGCAAAGGCTCGAAGAGCGTTCACGACCCCGGCGTCAGTTCCAGATCGACGCGCACCGGGATGACCGCAGCGAAGGCGTCGCCTCCATAGCTCATGCCCCAGTCGGCACGGCGGATTTCCCCGGTGACCGTGAAGCCGGCAAGAGGCTGGTTGGTGAAGGGGTTGGGACCCAGCTTGTTCAACGTGGCCTCGAAGGTGACGGGCCGGGTCTCGCCGATCATGGTCAGGTCGCCTGCAACCGTCGCAGTGCTCTCGCCTGTGCGCGTGACCGCGGTCGAGACGAAGGTGATCTCCGGATGTTCGGCCACGTTCAGGAAATCGGCCGAGCGAATATGCTCGTCGCGGCGCGGCCAGAAGGTGTCGATGCTCTCGGCCTTGATCGTGAAGCTGATCCGGGTGTCCTCGATCCGTTCGGGGTCGAAAGCGATGTCGGCGTCGAACTCCCGGAACTGGCCATGGACCACCGAAAAGCCGAGGTGATCGGCCATGAAGGTGACATGTGCGTGGCTCTTGTCGACGACCCAGCGGTCGGCAGCCTCGGCCGGGAGGGCGACGGCGAAGGCGGCGAGCGCGAGAGCGGTGGCGCGGCGCATGGCGAACTCCTGCTTTGTTGACGCAGATTGGAGATAGAGCGGAACAGCACGGGCATAAACTGCCCGTCGGATGACAGGTCGTTTCCAATTCTGTGCGTAACGTCGCCAGTTGGCGGCGTTTGTGTCATCTGAGGCAGTATATAGAAGAGCGCTTGAGCAGGGCGACGCAGCGCGCTAGGCATCTACGATGAAACATGTTTCTCCCGTCGACATCGTGCGTCCCGAGGGCGATCCCTCGCTGCTGCTGCTGTGCGATCACGCCTCGAACGCCCTGCCTGCCGAGATCGGATGTCTCGGCCTGTCCGGAGACGACATGGCGCGTCACATCGCGTGGGATGTCGGAGCGCGAGCGGTTACGCTTGCGCTCTCGGACGCTTTCGAGGCGCCGGCGATCCTGACGCGCTGGTCGCGGCTGGTGGTCGACGCCAATCGAGGCGAGGACGACCCGACACTGGTCATGCGTCTGTACGACGGCGCAGTGATCCCGGGAAACCGTTCCGTGGACCCTGCAGAACGAGAGCGGCGGCTGGCGTTGTATCACCGGCCCTATCACGCGGCCATCGATGCGGCACTGGATCGGGCACTTGCGCTGAATGTCACGCCGCGGATCGTTTCGGTGCATTCCTTCACCCCTCAACTGCGCGGTCGCGCGCCGCGCCCATGGCATGTCGGCGTGCTGTGGGACCGCGATGATCGGCTGGCGGCTCCGCTGCTGCGGGCGCTGGGTGCGGAAGACGAACTTGTTGTTGGCGATAACGAGCCCTACACAGGCCGCCTCGAGGGAGACTGTCTTTGGCGGCACGGCACCATGCGCGGTCTGCCCAACGTATTGATCGAACTGCGTAACGACCTGATCGGCGATGTCGAGGGCCAGCGCGCCTGGGCAGCACTTCTGGCGCGGCACCTCGGCGAGGTCCTCGACCTCGAGCCTGCGAGCGAGGATCAAGCCCGGCGCTGAGACAGGTGCTGGAAGCCTGATAACACGCTAGATTAGGTCTTATTTTAACGAAGCTCGATTACGAATGCCATACGGGTGCGCCGGGTGGAGCCTTCCGGTTCGTGGCGCATTTCGACCGGCGTTGTTTCGAGAGGGTCATTCATGCGGTTCCATTTGATTTCGCCCGCGTGGGCGTCGCCGGGAAAGGGCCGGCGATGACCGATCAGCGACGGATCTGCCCGTTCGGATTGACGGAGGAAGAAGTCGCGAGCCTGCGGGCGCTCGCGCTGGATGCCGACGTCCTGAAATCCGTGGCAAAGGCCCACACAGCACTGATCCTGTTTACTCATGTGATCAAATGGTTGTCGGCGATCGCCGGTGGATTGGTCCTTCTCAAGGGGTTGGACATATGGTGAAGCGTATCCTGCCCAGCCAGCGTGGCTTCACCCGCGAGATCCTGTCGATTCTGATCGCGGGCATGATCACGGTGGCGGTGCTCTATGTCGCACCCGCCGAGTGGTTCCTGAAGATCCACTCGATCCAGGTCATCCAGTCTGACGAGGGCAAGACCATCGTCATCCAGGCGCGCACCGTCTGGCCGGGCGACGCCCTCAGCGTTCAGTGGAATGCGCAGGTCGACCGGATCGTGCTGGACCCTGCCGGCAAGGCCTTCGGCGCGACGGTCTGCGCGGGCGAAGGGTTCGCGACGATCCGAGACGACGTCTACGAGGTCGTGCGGATGCCGCTAGCCGACTGGGTCGGAGACCCGTTCTGCAATCCCGACATCGGCGAACCCCACGTCGCGCAGGCGAGCTGGTCGTTCGACATCCTTGGCGTCACCAAGACTGCCTCGACGCGGTCGGCGGCCTTTACCCTTGTGGACCGCACGATCCGCCTCGACCGCTGAGGCGATGCGCCAAGCTACCCGCACCCCGTCCCGGGGTGCCTGACCCTGCCATCCATTCTGATCGGATGCGACCATGTGGACCAAGTTGCGAGCGGCGGCAGCGCCGCCGCGCCATCTGCGCACGGCCGTGCGGCCAATCGCATTGGCCCTCTTGTTTCCCCTCGGCCTCGGCGCAGTACCGGGATCCCTGTTCCTGCAAGTGCAACGCTTCGAACTGTACCACGGCGCGGGGTCCGGTCCGATGGTAGTGATCGAGCGCAACGTCTGGCCTTTCCGGCCACTTCCCGTGGAATGGAGCTCCATGGTGGAGGACATCGAGCCATCGGGCGCGGTCTCGCCGCGACGACGCGTGGTTTGTGCGGGAAAAGGCAACACGGCTATCGGCCTTGCATCGCACGAATACCACCACATTCCAGTCGCCGACTGGACCGGCGACGCCGACTGCAAACTATCCGAAGGCCGCGTCTACGCGCTGAGCACCATATGGCGCTTCACTTTGCTGGGTGTGCCGAAGACAGTCGTCGCGCGGACAGACGCCACGCGACTTGAACCCGTGGCGAACCAGAGCGAGCGGCGCTGAGCCTGTCGCTGGTCACGCCGCGGCGCGCCGCCCTCCCCTGCGGCGTCGCGGAGCGCCCGGACGCGGCGCACCCGCGGGCTTGGCGCCGCGCGGGGCTGTCGCCGGGCCCTCGACGAAACCGCCTTCGGCTGTGACACGGGTGCGGGTGATGCGCTCGATGGCCGCAAGCTTGTCGCGCTCGCCCGGATCGCAGAGCGTGATCGCGATGCCCGTGGCTCCGTTGCGTCCGGTGCGTCCGATACGGTGCACATAGCTCTCGGGTTCATCTGGCAGGTCATGGATCACCACATGGCTGACCCCTGCCACATCGATGCCGCGGGCGGCGATGTCAGTCGCCACCAGCGCCTTGACGCGGCCCGAACGGAAGCCGTCGAGCGCCCGCTGCCGGGCATTCTGGGCTTTGTCGCCGTGGATGGCATCGGCAGACACGCCGTCCGCCAGCAAGTTCTTCGCAACCCGATCCGCCCCGCGTTTGGTCCGCGCGAAAACGATGGCGCGCGTGACGTCGGGGTCCCGCAGCAGGGCGGCGAGTCGAGCCCGCTTGTCGGCCTGAGTGACGAACTCGACGCGCTGCGAGATATCGGGCGCTGCGCTGTTCAGCGGTGCAGCCTCGACGCGCACAGGATCGCGCAGCAGCTCCGCCGCGAGACCTTCGACCTCCGCGGGCATCGTGGCGGAGACCAGCGCCGTGCGGCGGCTGGCAGGCGTGGCGGCGGCAATCTTTCGCACGTCGCGCACGAAACCCATGTCCAGCATGCGATCTGCCTCATCGAGGATGAGCACCTCGACGGCGTCGAGGCGCACGGCACCCTCCGACATCAGGTCGAGCAGACGCCCGGGCGTGGCAACGAGCACGTCGACACCGGGAGCCATCGCACGAATCTGACGGCCCCTCGGAACGCCACCGAGTATCAGCGCAGTCGAGAGACCAAGGCTGCCGCCGAAGCGCAGCAACTCTCCCTCGATCTGCACCGCGAGTTCGCGGGTGGGCGCCAGAATCAGGGCACGCGCCGTGGCGGGCCGACGCCGCCCCGGGCGGCCGCCGAGACGCTCGACCAGCGGCAAGGCGAAGGCGGCGGTCTTACCGGAGCCTGTCTGAGCGAGAGCCAGGACGTCGCGCCCTTCAAGCTGGGGCGGAATGGCCTGCGCTTGGATCGGCGTGGGCGTATCGTATCCGGCCTTCGCGACAGAGCGAGCCAGAGCGGGCGAAAAAGCGAAATCCGCAAAAGCGGTCATCAGATGGTTTTCCACAAGATGGACTGACCGAAGCCTGGACACCAAGCGACGGCAGCTCGGCAATCGCCAAGCGCATCTGGCGGAAGCAGAAGGATGGGCGCGACGATCTTGCGGGTCGGTGGACCCAGCTGCGCTGTCGCATAGGGACCAACTGCACGAAAGTCGGCCGACTGTCAACTCATCAGCATCGGACCCGCTGCTTTCGGCATTTGCGTTTCGTGCCCGGCCTCAGTCGAACTTGGCGGACGGTGCCAGCACCATCGCCTCGCCCTTCAGGACGGGCTTTCCTTCGACCGAGCACACGCAGGCCAGCGTCACGCGCCGCTTGCCGTAGTCGATGTCGGCGACCGTGACGACGGCCTCGACGATATCGCCGGGGCGCACGGGCGCGAGGAAGCTGAGGTTCTGCTTGAGATAGATGGTGCCATGGCCAGGCAACTGTTCGCCGATCACTGCCGAGATCAGCGAGGCGGTCAGCATGCCATGCGCGATCCTGCCGCCGAAGATTGTGTCCCGGGCGTAATCATCGTCGAAATGGACCGGATTCCGGTCTCCCGAGATGCGGGCGAACATCTCGAGATCGGCATCTTCGATGACCTTGCGCAGCGAACGCGACAGCCCCACCGAGAGATCCTCGATGACGATAGTGCCGCGCTTGATGTCACCGAAGGCTTCCGCGTCCAACATGCCGTCCTCCCGCCATCCCGTAGCGACAGGTATGCCGTGCTGCGGCTGCGAAATCAAGCCGCGCGCGCAAGAAACGGACGCATACGACCTTTCCGATGCAATTTCGTTGCGCGCATTCGAGGCGTGCTCGGCCGAGGGAGAGGCACGGGCGGGCTCGAGCCCACTATCGCGGGGTGCCTCTCCACAACCGGCGCATCGGCAGGAAAAGGCGATAGGCCGCTTCCCCGATCCATCTGAAGGGCGCGCGGTCGAGCGCGCGCGCCAATGGGGCCAACCGCGGACTGACGCGCCAGACGGCCAGGAACGCCCGGAATCCCGAAACCAGACGCCCATCCATGCGACGGACATGGAACCGCGCGAGCGCCCGCGCCGGGGTGATCTCCGGCGGCGCCTCGCCGGCGCTCGCATCGCGGAAGGCGATCCGTTCCGCCCCTTGCATGCGGCGGTACGCGGAGATCTCCGCGCGGCAGAGTGGGCAGCCGCCGTCGTAGAACACCTCGCGGGCTGCGGCGGGATCGGGGCTGGCGGGTTCGTCCATGTCGGATAAGTAAGACGCGGCGAAGCGAGGGCGAGGCGACATGATGATGAAAGGCGTTCCCGCCGCGGCGGCGCGGCTCGGTCTCGCGGGGCTGATCCCTTTCGTCGGCCTTGCGGCGCTGGCGCATCTGGCGCCGGGTTCGGGTGCCCGCAGCTGGCTGGCCGCCTATGGCGCTGTCATCCTGTCTTTCATGGGCGGCTGCCGCTGGGGCTTCGCCGCGACGGGCATGGGGGAAGGGCCGGCGGTGCGGCCTCTTGTGCTGGCGGTGGCCCCCGCCCTGTACGCTTGGCTTTCGCTGCGGGCCCCTGCCCCGTTCGACATGGAGCTTCTCGCTCTGGGACTGCTCGCGCTGTATCTGGCCGATCTCAAGCTGACCAAGGATGGCGGCGCGCCGCACTGGTGGCCCGCACTCAGGCTCCCCCTGACACTCGGGGCGACGCTGTCGCTGCTCGCAGGGGCGGCCGCCTGACGACCGCGCATCCTGCGACAAACCGTCTTGACCATGCCTACAGCCTCGGCTAATCCGTCGCCATGCTGGTTGGCACTCATCGACGGCGAGTGCTAACAGGCCCGCCCCAGGCGGGACGGCCGCCGTCGTTCGAAGACGCGAATAGGGAGCGACTTCCAATGGACTTCAAGCCTCTGCACGACCGCGTGCTGGTCAAGCGCATCGAAAGCGACGCCAAGACCGCCGGCGGCCTGATCATTCCGGACACCGCCAAGGAAAAGCCCCAGGAGGGCGAGGTGATCGCCGTCGGCGAGGGTGCCCGCAAGGACTCGGGCGAACTGATCCCGATGGCCGTCAAGGCCGGCGACCGGATCCTGTTCGGCAAATGGTCCGGGACCGAGGTCAAGCTTAACGGCGAAGACCTGCTGATCATGAAGGAAAGCGACATCCTCGGCATCGTCGAGGGTTCGGCCGCGGCCAAGAAGGCCGCCTGAACAGACGCGCTTTCCAAATCACGCGAAAAGGACTGACGAAATGGCCGCCAAGGATGTGAAATTCCACGCCGACGCCCGCGACCGGATGGTCCGCGGTGTCAACACCCTCGCCAACGCGGTGAAGGTGACGCTCGGCCCCAAGGGCCGCAATGTGATCCTCGACAAGTCGTTCGGCGCGCCGCGGATCACCAAGGATGGCGTCTCGGTCGCCAAGGAGATCGAACTCGCCGACAAGTTCGAGAACATGGGCGCGCAGATGGTGCGCGAGGTTGCGTCGCGCACCAATGACGAGGCCGGCGACGGCACCACCACCGCGACCGTGCTGGCCCAGGCCATCGTGGTCGAGGGCATGAAGTCGGTCGCGGCCGGCCTCAATCCGATGGACCTGAAGCGTGGCATCGACGCCGCCGTGCTCAAGGTCGTCGCCGAGATCAAGGCGATGGCCCGCCCCGTCACCGGTTCCGAGGAAGTCGCGCAGGTCGGCACCATCTCGGCCAACGGCGAGCGCGTCATCGGCGAAAAGATCGCCGAGGCGATGCAGAAGGTCGGCAACGAAGGTGTCATCACCGTCGAAGAGTCGAAGTCCATGGAGTTCGAACTCGAGACCGTCGAGGGAATGCAGTTCGACCGCGGCTACCTCAGCCCCTACTTCATCACCAACGCCGACAAGATGGTGGCGGAACTCGAGGACTGCTACATCCTCCTCCATGAGAAGAAGCTGTCGTCGCTGCAGCCGATGGTGCCCCTTCTTGAGGCCGTCATCCAGACCCAGAAGCCGCTGCTCATCGTGGCCGAGGATGTCGAGGGCGAGGCGCTCGCGACGCTGGTGGTCAACAAGCTGCGCGGCGGTCTGAAGATCGCGGCCGTCAAGGCCCCCGGCTTCGGCGACCGGCGCAAGGCGATGCTGCAGGACATCGCGATCCTGACCGGCGGTCAGGTGATCAGCGAGGACCTCGGCATGAAGCTTGAGAGCGTCACGCTCGACATGCTGGGCACCGCCAAGCGGATCCGGATCACCAAGGACGACACGACGATCGTCGACGGCCATGGCGAGAAAGGCGAGATCGAGGCGCGCGTCGCCCAGATCAAGCAGCAGATCGAGGAAACCACCTCCGACTACGACAAGGAGAAGCTCCAGGAGCGTCTGGCCAAGCTGGCGGGCGGTGTCGCGGTGATCCGCGTCGGCGGCGCCACCGAGGTCGAGGTGAAGGAGCGCAAGGACCGCGTCGACGACGCGCTGAACGCCACCCGCGCCGCGGTGCAGGAGGGCGTCGTGCCGGGCGGCGGCGTCTGCCTCGTGCATGCCGCGAAGGTGCTGGAAGGCTTCGTCGGCGACAACGAGGACCAGAAGGCGGGCATCGCCATCGTGCGCCGCGCGCTGGAGGCCCCGCTGCGTCAGATCGCCGAGAACTCGGGCGTGGACGGTTCGGTGGTGGCCGGCAAGGTCCGCGAGTCCACCGACCGCAACTTCGGGTTCGATGCACAGCTGGAAGTCTATGGCGACCTGATGAAGGCGGGGATCATCGACCCGGCGAAGGTCGTGCGCACCGCTCTCGAGGACGCCGCGTCGGTGGCTGGCCTGCTGATCACCACCGAGGCGATGGTCGCCGAGAGGCCCGAGAAGAAGTCCTCCGCCGGCGGCATGGACGGCATGGGCGGCATGGGCGGCATGGACGGCATGATGTGATCTGATCGATCGCGAGGGACCATGAAATCGGCCGCCCAGGATACCCCGGGCGGCCTTTTCTGTTTGCCGGTTGACCTGACCCCCGTCGCTCGTCAGGCGGCGACTGGGCTGGCAGGGTGAGAATTGCGAGCGCCGGCGCCGTGAGCAACGCGGGACGCGAATGGGCCCTCCGCACCGCCGCGCGCCTCGACTGATCGCGCCTGCGCGGGGCAGCACCGACCTCGTCTCGCGCTGCCGGACGAGCCCAGCCGATGAACAAGGGCGCAGGACCGCGCGACGGGCGCATGACCGACAGACTTGCCGCGCCGGGCAGGTTGGACGGCCGACGCGGGGATACCGCGCCTCATGTGAGGCTGCGGGCGCTGGGGAACCTGCGCGGTCTTTCCGAACCGACGCTCAGCGGTCGAGCAGGCTGGCGAGTTGCTTCTGTTCGTCCTCGGACAGCGGCGCAGGCCCGGCCTTGAGCCTGCCGGCCGCCTCGCGCGCCTTCAGGTATCTCCAGGCCGTCCAGCCGCCGAACAGCAGCAGCGCGGGCCCGGACAGCCAGATGAAAGCGTTTGCCAAGGTCAGCCGCGGCGTCAGCAGCACATACTCGCCATAGCGATCGACGATGTACGATACCGCCTGCGCATCGCTGTCGCCCTCGGTCAGGCGCTCGCGCACCAGAAGGCGCATGGTGCGCGCGAAATCGGCGTTGCTGTCGTCGATGGATTCATTACGGCAAACGAGGCAGCGAAGCCCCGCCGAGATGTCCCGCGCCCGGGCTTCGAGCACGGGGTCATCGAGCATCTCGTCGGGCTGCACGGCCGCTGCCGGTCCCGCCAGCAGCGCCAGCGCCAGCAGGAAGCCCCGCAGCCAGTTCATTCGGCGGGCACCGCGGCCGGCGCTCGCGGCACGGCCATCTTCGCCGCGCCGACGCGGTAGCGCCGGTCGGTCAGCGACAGCACGCCACCCAGCGCCATGACCACGGCACCGCCCCAAATCCAGTTTGCATAGGGCTTGACATAACTGCGAACCGCCCAAGCGCCCTCGTCCCCCTGCTGCGGATCACCGAGCACGATGTAGATGTCGCGGAAGAAGCCGTAGTCGATGCCCGCCTCGGTGGTCGGAGTCGGCGGCGTCGTCTCTGTATAGACACGCTTTTCCGGAAAGACATGGGCCACTTCGCGGCCATCGCGATAGGCGGTGAACTCGCCGCGATTGGCGACGTAGTTCGACGCCCGCACCGGAACCACGCCGTTGAAGACGATCTCGTAGCCGCCGAGCTCGAAGCGCTCGCCGGGGCGCTTGATCCGGATGTCCTCGACCGACCATGCGGTGATCGCGGCGACGCCCCAGATCGTGAAGGCGACCCCGGCATGGGCGGTCCACTTGCCCCAGTCGGCGCGCGGCGTGCGCGCCACGCGCCGCCAGCTTTCCGCGAGGGCTCCGCGCCCGATCTTGGCCCGCTCGAGGATCTCGACCGCGATGCCGGCGAGGATCCACACGGTCAGCGCCATGGCGACGGGCGCCATGGGCGAGCGCCCGGTCTGGTACCACCACAGCAAAGCGCCAGCGGCCATCGCGGCGATGCCCGCCCCCGCAAGCTTGCGCGATGCGGCCAGCAGATCCCCCCGCTTCCAGGGCAGCACGGCCCCGATCGGCAGCGCGAGGGCCAGCAGCACCATGAAGGGCGTGAAGGCCATGTCGAAGAACGGCGCGCCGACGCTGATCTTGTCGCCCATCACCGCCTCGCGGACCATCGGGGCCATGGTGCCGGCCAGCACGACGCCGCAGGACGCCATCATCAGCAGGTTGTTCAGCACCAGCCCGCCCTCGCGGCTGACCGGCGCGAACACGCCCTCGGACCGCAGCGACGGCGCCCGCCAGGCGTAAAGCCCAAGGCTTCCCCCCACGGCCAGGGCCAGCAGCAGCAGGATGAACACGCCGCGCTCGGGGTCCACGGCGAAGGCGTGCACGCTGTCGATCACGCCCGAGCGCACGATGAAGGTGCCCATCAGCGACAGCGAGAAACCGAGGATCGCCATGAGGATCGTCCAGTTCTTGAGCGACGACCGCTTCTCGACGACGATGGCGGAATGCAGAAGCGCGATCGACGCGAGCCACGGCATGAACGAGGCGTTCTCGACCGGATCCCAGAACCAGAAGCCGCCCCAGCCGAGCTCGTAATAGGCCCACCACGAGCCCAGCGCGATCCCCACCGTCAGCGCCGCCCATGCCACGAGCGCCCAGGGCCGCACCCAGCGCGCCCAGGCCGCGTCCACGCGCCCCTCGATCAGTGCGGCCGCGGCGAAGCTGAACGCCATCGAGAGGCCGACATAGCCGAGGTAGAGGAAGGGCGGGTGGAAGGCGAGGCCGGGATCCTGCAGCAACGGGTTCAGGTCCTGCCCCTGATCGGGCGCGGGGAACAGGCGGTCGAACGGATTGGAGGTGAACAGCATGAAGGCGAGGAAGCCCGCCGAGATCATGCTCTGCACCGCCAGAGCCCGCGCCTTGAGCGGGGCCGGCACGTTGCCGCCGCGCCATGCCAGCAGTGCGCCGAACAGGGCGAGGATCAGCACCCACAGCAGCAGCGAACCCTCATGGTTCCCCCAGACGCCGGTGATCTTGTAGAGCATCGGCTTCAGGATGTGGCTGTTGGTCGCGACGAGTTCGACCGAAAGGTCGGTGGTCACGAAGGACCATGTCAGCGCCAGGAACGACACGCCGGTCAGCGCGAACAGGGCCGTTGCGGCGGGCGTCGCCGTTTCCATCCAGTCGGCCCAACCCTTGTGGGCGCCCACCAGCGGCGCGGTCGCGCCGATCAGCGACACGGCGAAGGCGAGGATCAGCAGGAAATGGCCGAATTCGGCGATCATCGGTTCGTCCCTTCAGGCGACCTTCCATGCGCCAAGCCTATGGCGCGCGTCCGCGGCGTCAATGTGGCGGTGCGCCCGCGTCAGATGCCCGTCCGCGGCTCGCGCAGCGTGTCCGCGACCGCGGGGGGCATGTACTTCTCGTCGTGCTTGGCCAGAACCTCCCGCGCGACGAAGCGGCCGTCGCGCCAGTGACCCTCGGCGACGATCCCCTCGCCCTCCTTGAACAGGTCGGGCAGGACGCCGGCGAACTCGACCCGCACCGTGCTCTCGTAGTCGGTGACGTCGAAGGCCACCGTCTCGCCCTCGCCGCGCATCACCGTGCCCTCGACGACCATGCCGCCCACGCGCAGGCGCTGGTTCGGCGAGACGTCCTTCGACAGCAGCTCCGTCGGCGGCATGAAGAACACGAGGCTGTCGCGGAAGGCGACCGTCGCGAGCGCCGTGGCCGAGGCCATCAAGACGCCTGCGACCGACAGCATCAGAATGCGGCGCTTCTTTCGGGTCATCGCCATGGGGCGCTCCTTGGTGGCGGCGGTTCCGGGGGAACCCGTCTGTCAGGGCAGGTCGTCGCGGAGGCTCGATTTCCGATAGCGCATCAGTACCCCGTTGACCTGCGCCCCGATCAATATGGCGGCGCCGGTCAGCCAGAAAAACAGCAGCGTCACGATGACGCCGGCGAACGCGCCGTAGGTGATGGCGTAGGACGGCGCGAGGCTGAGATAATAGGAGAATCCTCCCGCCCCGATGCCCCACAGCACCGTCGAGACGATGATCCCCGGCATCAGCCGGCGCCGCGGCGGGCGGCGCGAGGGAAGCAGCACGTGCAGTTCCCAGAGGAACAGCGCGAAGATGCCCAGCCCCACGACCCAGCGCACCAGCGTCAGCGCGATGGGCGCGGTGACGCCGAGCGCGGTCTCCGCCAGCAGGACGCCGACCGGCGCGAGGCCCATCAGCAGCCCCTGCAGCGCGAAGGTGCCGACGGCCAGCAGAACGCACAGCATCGCGACGAGGCGGCGCCTCAGGAACGGCCGCTGCGTCGGGGCGCGATAGGCGCGGTCGAAGCCCACGCGCACCGCTTCGAGCGCGCTCGAGGCCACCCACAGCGCGCCGACCGCCGAGATTGTCAGCAGTCGCCCGCTCGCCCCCTGCGTGACGCTGAAGATCACCGGCTCGAGGGTCTGGGCGATGTGCTGGGGCGCGGCCTCGAACAGCCCGTCGATCAGGGACTGCGCCTGCGCCTCGCTGATGGTCACGCCGATCAGTGCCGTCATGAAGATCGCGAACGGGAACACCGCGAGGAAGGCGGTGTAGGCGATGTAGGCCGCCATGGCGTCGCCGTCCTCTCCGGCGTGGCGGGCCAGTGCCAGCCAGCCCACGCGGACCGCGGCGCGCAGACGCCGCCAGAGCCGTGCGATGCGCGCCCGAACCGCCATCCGGGGCGGCGCCGCAACTGCCGCGGCGACGGTCACGGAAACAGGGGCGCGGCGTCCAGCCCCTGCGTCTCGGGCAGCCCCAGCATCAGGTTGGCGTTCTGCAGCGCCTGCCCCGAGGCGCCCTTCACAAGGTTGTCGAGCGCGGCGAACACCATCGTCCGGCCCGCGCGCCGGTCGGCGACGACCCCGATGTGGCAGTGGTTCGAGCCGCGCACATGGCGCGTCTGCGGCGTGCGGCCCATGGGCAGGACATGCAGGAAAGGCTCGGCGGCGTAGCGGCGGGCCAGCGAGGCGTGGATCTCCGCCGCCTCGCCCCGCACATACACGGTGGCGAGGATGCCGCGGTTCTGGGGGGCCAGGTGCGGCGTGAAGGTGCAGGTCACGCTTCGGCCCGCAGCCTTCGAGAACTCCTGGTCGAACTCCGCCAGATGCCGGTGCGCGGCGACGTTGTAGGCGTGGAAGCCCTCGGCGACCTCCGCGTAGAGACTGCCCTCCTTGGGCGAACGCCCGGCGCCCGATACGCCGGTCGCGAGGTCGATGATGATCTCGTCGGGATCGATGACGCGGTCGGCCAGCAGCGGCAGCACCGCATACATGCCAGTGGCGGCATTGCAGCCCGTCCCGGCCACGAGGCGCGCCGGCGCGATGCGGTCGCGATAGAATTCGGTCAGCCCATAGACCGCCTCGGCCTGCAGCGCGAGCGCATGGTGCGCGTGGCCGTACCAGCGTTCGTAGACCGCCGGATCCTCGAGCCGGAAATCCGCCGACAGGTCGACGACCTTCAGGTCGCGCGGCAGCTCGGCCACGACCTCCTGCGTTGTCGCGTGCGGAAGCGCGCAGAAAACGAGGTCGATGCGGGCGAAGTCGACATCCTCGATGCGCGTCAGCGCCGGAAGGTCCAGATGCGTGAGGTGGGGGAACACGTCGCGCATCTCCGACCCGGCCTTGCGGTCGGCGGTCAGCGCCCCGATGCGCAGCCCGGGATGGGTGGCGATGAGCCGCACCAGCTCGGCCCCCGTATAGCCGCTGGCGCCCAGGATCGCGGCCGTCCGCATGGCTGTCTCCCCTTCCCTCGCGAGCGCGATGGATACCCCGCAGGTGGCCTCGAAGCAACCGCGGGGGCCTCAGCCGAAATCGTGGCCGTAGGACAGGTCGGGGATCGGGGGCGTGGCGAGCCGATAGGTCGCCACGCGAAGGTGATCCATCAACCCCTTGGGATCGCGCCTGAAGCGGTCGAGTTCATCCTTCGGCAGCGGCGCGCCGATGCGCACGCTGACCGGGCGCTCGATGCCGCGGCCGAACTCGTTGATCAGCAGGGCAAGCCGCAGGGTCTGGTTCACGTGGCTGGCGATCTGGAACAGGCGGCTGTTCTGGCCGTCGAAGAACACCGGCACCACCGCCGCCCCGGTGCGGGTGATCATCTTGGCGGTGAAGGTGCGCCATGCCGGGTCCATGGCGCGGCCGAACGGACGGGCGCTGGTCGAGACCGTGCCCCCGGGGAACACACCGATGCAGCCGCCCTGCCCCAGCCAGGCCAGCGCCTCGCGACGCGTGCGCAGGTTCTCCTCGGTGCCCGCCCGGCTCTCCTCGAAGCTGATGGGCAGGATCACCTCGTGCAGGTCGCGCGCCTTGGTGAACACGTTGTTGGCGAGGATCTTGAACCGTCCCCGCGTCAGCGAGAGGATCCGACCCATCGCCAGCCCGTCGAGGATGCCGAACGGGTGGTTCGCCACCACCACCAGCGGCCCCTCGCGCGGGATGCGCGCGAGATCGTCCTGCGTCACCGACAGGGCGAGGCGATAGCGTTCCGCCATCACCTCCCAGAAATCGCGCCCGCGCTCCACCTCCGCGTCGTATCCCATCGCCATGCGGATCAGGCGCGGGCGTCCGGTGATGTTCTCGACCGAGCGGATGAAGACGCGCCCCGCGCGGCTCTTGGCCCCGAAGGCATAGCTGATCTCGCGGGCGGCCGCCCCGTCGGATGGGGTCGGGCCGTGGGTGCTGGAGCCTGGCATGGTCCGTTCAGTTGAGGCGGCGCTGCACAGAGATAGGGCCGCCGTCGCGCGCAGCGCAAGACGGCGGCCCGGAGAGTGAGCCCGCTCCGCGCAGGGCGCGGGGCGGGCGGGGCGGATCAGCGCTTCGAGAACTGGAAGCTGCGGCGGGCCTTCGCCTTGCCGTATTTCTTGCGCTCGACCACGCGGGGGTCGCGGGTCAGGAAGCCCGCAGCCTTCAGCGAGGGTCGAAGCTCGGGGTCCCACAGGCTCAGCGCCTTCGAGATGCCGTGCTTCACAGCGCCCGCCTGGCCCGACAGGCCGCCGCCCTTGACGGTCGCCATCACGTCGAACTGGCCGCCGACATTGGCGATCTTGAAGGGCTGGGCGACGACCATCTGCAGCACGGGCCGCGCGAAATACTCGGCCATGACCTTGCCGTTGACCGTCACGCGGCCGGCGCCGGGCTTCACCCACACGCGCGCGATGGCGTTCTTGCGCTTGCCGGTGGCGTAGGAGCGGTTCAGCGCGTCGCGCACGGGGACCTTGGGCGCCGCGACCTCTTCGATGGGGGTCAGCTCGTCCATGCTCAGGCGCTCCGCGTGTTCTTGGGGTTCATCGACGCCACGTCCATAACGGCGGGCTGCTGGGCTTCGTGCGGGTGCTCCGCGCCGCCATAGATGCGCAGGTTGGTCATCTGCTTGCGGCTGAGCGGGCCGCCCGGCAGCATGCGCTCGACCGCCTTCGAGATCACGCGCTCGGGGTGTTTGCCCTCGAGGATTTTTCCGGCGATCGCCGACTTGATGCCGCCCGGATAGCCTGTGTGCCGGTAATACACCTTGTCGGCCCGCTTGTTGCCGGTCAGCTGCACCTTGGCCGCATTCACGACGATCACGTTGTCGCCCATGTCCATGTGCGGCGTGAAGGTCGCCTTGTGCTTGCCGCGCAGGACCTTGGCGATGATCGAGGCGAGCCGCCCGAGCACCACGCCCTGCGCGTCGATCAGGACCCACTTCTTGTCGATGTCGGCGGGTCGCGCGCTGAAGGTTTTCATCGTCCGTCCGTGCCTTGGCGCCGCAGGCGGCGCGAGGGTTCGCCGCGGTCCACGCCCCGCGTCGCTGAGGCGCGGTGAGTGGCAGAGCGACGCGCCGCTGTCAAGCGCGCTCTGGCGCGATTTCCCGCGCGACTTCAAGGGATTCACTGTTGGGGTATTTCGATACCGCTACTGCGCCGCCACCGGCGCGGCGCCCGGCCGGTCCAGCGCCCATTCCGTGGCGATCGCGGCGACCCACATGGCCGTCAGCGCGACCCACATGCTCAGCGCCAACGTGGACGCGCCCGTGACCCCCGCCCCGATCGAGCAGCCGCCCGCCAGCATGGCGCCGAAGCCCATGAGCACCGCGCCCGCGATGTGGCGGCGCATGGCGGGCGCGCCGTCGAAGCCCTCGAAGCGCCACTCGCCCGCGGCGCGCGCCGCGATGCCCGCCCCCAGCACCACGCCGGCCACGAGGCCGACACCGAAATCCGCCCATTCCCCGGTGAACAGCAGCGCCATCAGCGTCTCGGCGGACGGCCCGGAGAAGGCGATGCTCTCCACCGGGATCGGCTCGAAGGCCGCGCGCGAAAGCTGCGCGGTCAGCAGCCAGCCGGCCCCGACAGAGAATCCCACGCCCGAGCCGAACCACAGCGTCCGCGCCGAGACGCGGTTGCGCGCCGCGGACCACAGCGCGAGCGCCGTGAATGCGACGCCCAGCACAAGCCCCGTCCAGCGCCCCAGCCCGGACACCAGCGCCAGATCGACGTTGCTTGTCCCCGTGGTCCACCACAGGGCGATATCCTGCCGCAGCGGCGCGAGCGCGCCGTGATAGGCCATCTGCGCCGCGACCACGAACACAAGGCCCGTCAGCAGCGATCGCAGGTTGCCGGTCGAGGCCAGCACAAGCAGCCGCCCCGGGCAGCCGCGCGACAGCACCATCCCCCAGCCCACCAGCGCCCCGCCGACGATGGCCCCCGACAGCGAGCCCGCGCCGGTGAGGATGCGCGAGGCGTGGATGTCGGCCCAGCCAAGCAGGTCGAAGGCATGGGTCCAGATCATCGCCGTGGCGAAGCAGAGGAACCAGACCGACAGGCGCTCGCCGACCTGGCCGCGGGCGAACTCGACGCAGGCCGCGCGAAGGCAGAAGCGGCTGCGCTGGGCCGAGACGCCGAAGATCGCGCCGGTCAGCAGCCCCGCAAGCGCTGCGGCGCCGCCATCGCCCAGCGCGTCGAGCACGGGGGTCGCGTCGAAGCCCTCCATGGCCCCTCTCCCGCCATTCGGGGCGGCGGACGCATGCCCCCGCCCCGCTGCCGATCAGCCGAACATGTCGGCCGTGATGCCCGCGTACCAGCCGAGCGATTCCTCGAAGGTCGCCCGGCGCAGCGCCGCGTCCTCGCCGGTCTGGCTGATGAACGAGGTCTGAGTGGCGATCTTCTCCTCGGTGGGCGCATACTGCCCGCCCACCTTCACGCCGTCCTCGGCCGCGATCAGGCTCCAGCAGGTGTTGGCGAAGCGGGCCGGGAAGGCCCGCGCGCCGATCAGTTCCGACCGGACGATCATCGCGGCGACCTTGGCCTGGCTGTTGGCCGAGAAGCCCGATTTCGGCATGTCGCCCGCGATCGAGCTGTCGCCCAGCACGAAGATGTTCGGGTCCATGGTCGAGCGCATGGTGGCCGGATCGACGGGGCAGAAGCCGCTTTCATTGGTCAGGCCGGCCGCATGGGCGATGGCCCCGGCCTTCTGGGCCGGGATGAAGTTCACGAGGTCGCCCTGGAAGACGTCGAGATCGGTGTGCACCTCGCCAGTGTCGGGATCGACGCGCTCGATGCCGCCATGGATCGACGGGCCGAACCACTCGATCATCTGCCCGTAATGGCGCGTCCAGCCTTCGGCGAACAGCGCCTGCTTCGAGAAGCTGTCCTTGTGGTCGAGGACGAACACCTTCGAGCGGTCGTGCCCCTTGGCCTTGAGCACATGCGCGAACATCGAGGCGCGCTCGTAAGGGCCGGGCGGACAGCGGAACGGGTTGGGCGGCGCCACAAGCACCACGTTCTGCCCGTTCTCGAGCGCATGCAGCCGATCCGACAGTTCGCGCGCCGGGGTGCCGCCCTTGTAGGCGTGCGGCATCTTCGCGACCGCGGCCTCGGAGTAGCCCTCGGTCGCGTCCCAGCGGAAATCGATGCCGGGCGAGACGATCAGCCGGTCATAGGGCACGCGCGACCCGTCTGCCATGACGACCTCGCGCGCATCGCGATCCACGGACTGCGCCATGGCCTGCACCATGGTCACGCCGTAGTTCGAGGCGAGGCGGTCGTAGGAATGGGTCAGGCTGTCCCAGTCGTAGAAGCCGCCCATGGCGAGGTTGCCGAAAAAGCAGGTGGTGTAGGCCGGGTTGGCCTCGATCAGCGTGACGTCGATGGCGCCCTCGCTGTCCTTGGCGACATAGCGGGCCGCCGTGGCGCCCCCCGCACCGCCGCCGATGACCACGAGCTTCGGCCGCGACTGCGCGCGCGCCAGCATCGGGGCCACGAGCGTGGCCCCGCCGAGCAGCCGGCCGAAGGCGCGGCGATCCATGTGCAGCATCTGCATTCCTCCCCGGAGTGTCGGCGCCCTTTTCTACGGCGCTTGACGGTAAATATCGCGCGCGCGGAGGGTTTTGTCACTGCGGCGCGAGGCCCTCGAAATAGGCCGCGAGCGAGGCGATTTCCTCGTCGCCCAGCGTCGTCGTCACCATGCGCATCACCTCATGCGCCCGGATGTTGGTCTTGTAGGCGAAGATCGCCTGCACGAAGGCCTCCCGCGGCCAGCCGACGATCGACGGGATGCCGTCGGCCCGCCCCGAGACCTGGTGGCAGGTCACGCACTCCGAAGCGAGGTATTCGCCGTAGGCCGGGTCTCCGGCCAGCGCCAGCGCGCCCTGGTACATGCCGGGAGAGACCTCCGGCGCCACGGTCGCGTCCTCGGCAGGTTCGGCCGACGTGGCGTCTGCCAGCCACGCGATCAGGGCGGCCCGGTCGGCCGGATCGCGCATGCCGCGGTAGGACATGCGCGTGCCGGGCACGAGGGCATCGGGTTTCGCCAGATAGGCGTCAAGCGTCTCGGGGGTCCAGACCAACCCGTCGCGGCCATGCGCGACCATGCTGGAGGAATAGGCGAAATCCGGCAGGCCGCCGGCCCTGCGGCCCATCAGCCCGTCAAGATGGGGGCCGATGCCGTGCACCGCCCCCTCGCCGACCTTGTGGCAGGCCTTGCAGGCCTTGAACTGCGGCGGCGCCCCGCCCGCCCGCGCCTGCGGGACGAACACGGCCGCGGCGGCCAGCGCCGCCGCGGCGAGGCCCCTACTCCAGCGTGATCGAGCCATCGCCATCTGGCGTCACGTCGAGAACGGCCGCGCGCATGGCGATGGCCGCAGGGCCGGGCGCGCAGTTCTCCATGCAGGGCACGAGCCCGGGCTGGTAGTGCGGTTCGGACAGGCGGTCGTCATCGATGAAATTGGCCTCGTTCGGCATCCGCACGCTGGCGAAGTTCTCCCGCGACAGCTCGAAGTCCTCGCCCACCACGTCATTCATGTAGAGCAGATAGGCGGTGATGGCATAGACCTCGTCGTCCGACAGCGATCGCGCGTTGCCGAAGGGCATGGCGCGTTTGATGTAGTCGAACACGGTGGACAGATAGGGCCAGTAGCTGCCTATGGTCTTTTCCGGCCGCTCGTGGGTCAGGCTGTCATGCCCGCCGGCCAGCACCGGCCAGCGGTCCACGCCCTCGCCGAAGTCGCCGTGGCAGGCGGCGCACTGTTCGACGAACAGTTCCTCGCCCTGCGCGACGGTTCCGGAACCGGGGGGAAGGCCGGCGCCGTCGGGCCGCACATCGATGTCCCAGGCGGCGATCTCCTCGGGCAGCGCGACCCGGCCGAGCGTCGGCCCCTCCGCGGCCGCGGGTGCGGCCAGCAGGATCAGGGCGGCGGCGAGCTTACGAGATTTCGACATTTTCCACCGTCCCGTCCGTGCTGACATGCCAGGTCTGGATGCCGTTGTTGTGGTAGATCGAATTCACACCGCGGGCGGCGCGCAGCTGGTCCTTGGTCGGCTGGACGAAGCCCTTCTCGTCGATGGCGCGCGACATCAGGAACATCTCGCGGCCGTCCCAGTCGACATCGGCATAGAAGCGGTGCAGCGCCTTGTCGTGGCTGGGACCATCCAGCCGCGCCGTGCGCCAATTGCGCCCGCCGTCGAGGCTGACGTCCACCCGCTTGATGGTGCCATATCCCGACCACGCGAGGCCAGTGACGACCAGCGGCCCCTTGCCATGGGCGATCGGGGCCTGCGGGCTGGGCGAGGTGATCACCGACTTCACCTCCTGCTCCCAGGTGAAGCGACGGGCGCGGCCGTCCTCGAGCAGGTCGGTGTATTTCGAGGTCTCCTCGCGGTGGTGCCACGGCTCGTCGCCGACCTTGATGCGGCGCAGCCACTTGACCCACATGTTGCCTTCCCAGCCCGGCACCACGAGGCGCAGCGGATGGCCCTGCTCGGTGCGCAGCGCCTCGCCGTTCATCCTGAAGGCCAGCATACAGTCGTCCATGGCCTTCTCGATGGGGATCGAGCGGGTCATGTGCGAGGCGTCGGCGCCTTCGGGCAGGATCCATTTGCCGGTGGTGCGCACGCCCGCCATCTCGAGGATCGTGGATAGCTTGACGCCGGTGTAGTGGACGCAATGCACCATGCCATGGGTGAACTGGCAGCCGTTCAGCTGCGCGCCCCGCCACTCCATGCCGGAGTTGGCGGCGCATTCAAGGAAATAGACCTTGTTCACCCGCGGCATGCGCAGGATGTCCTGCATGGTGAACACCAGCGGCGTGTCCACGAGGCCGTGGATCATCAGCCGGTGCATCGACGGCTCGATCTCCGCCGCGCCGGCATGGTGGCGCTCGAAGCACAGCCCGTTGGGCGTGATGATGCCGTCGAGCTCGTGCAGCGGCGTGAAGTTGATCGACGAGGTGTTCTCGGCGGTCAGCCAGGACACGCCGCGGCGCACGACATGGGCCTCGTGCGGCGAGGGCATGCCGTAGGGGGCGGCGTCCACGCCTGCGCCGAGATAACGGTTCCAGTCTTGGATCTCGGTGATGGCGGGGTCGGCGGCGGCCATGGCCCGGCCGCCGGCCGCGCCCGCAGCCAGCGCCGTGCCGGTCAGCGCCGCGCCGCGCAGGAGCGCGCGGCGCGAGGGGTTGGCGGGATTGGTCTTGTCGGTCACGGCGTCTCTCCTCGTCTCGGGCCTCACGCCCCGACCACCTTGACGGAGGTGTTGGGCTCGAGCCGCACCACCGGGTTCTTCGCGAGATGGGACAGCACCACGTCCCAGATGGCGGGGCCCTCGGTCCCCTGGTTCACCGATGCCCAGCCCGCCACGACGTAGTCGCGCGAGGCCTCGATGGGCTCGCCGGTCTTGAGAAGCGTCATCTCCGAGATGCGGCTGCCCATGGGCGCATGGATGTCGATGGCGTAGCCCATGCCGCCGACCCGGACCATGTCGCCGCCCTGCTGGTAATAGGGATCGACGTTGAACAGGTTGTCGGCCACGTCCTCCATCACCTCGCGCAGCGTCGCGCCGCTCATGCTCAGGCGGTAGGCGGCCGGATAGGTCATGGCGGTGGCGTTGTGGATGTCCTCGACCGTGATGTCGTCGCCCGGCAGCAGCGAGGTGCCCCAGCGGAAGCCCGGCGACAGCGCGATCTCGGCGTCGCGCTCTGCCAGCAGCGCCTCGCAGATCAGGTCGTCGAAGGTGCCGTTGAAGTTCCCCCGGCGGTAGAGCAGCGACTCGGTGCGCCCGACCACGCGGCCGAGCTCCGCCTCGTGGGGCGCGCGCACCTCGTCGATCAGCGCCGCCATCTCCGGGTCGGGCGCGATCACGTCGGCAAAGATCGGGATCAGGCGCGACCGCCAGCCCTTCACCTCGCCCCCCTGCACGTCGAGATCGAGCGAGGTCAGGAACTTGCCCTGCGAGCCCGAGGCGATGACCAGCGTGCGGCCGACGATCACCGGCTCGGGAAGCGCGTCGTGGGTGTGGCCGGTGAGGATCACGTCGATGCCCGGCACGCGGCCCGCCAGCTTGCGGTCCACGTCGAAGCCGTTGTGCGACAGCAGCACGACGACTTGGGCGCCGGCGTCGCGGGCCTCCTGCACGCGGGCGGCCACGACCTCCTCGCGGATTCCGAAGGACCAGTTCTCCATCATCCAGCGCGGGTTGGCGATCGGGAGATAGGGGAAGGCCTGCCCGATCACCGCGACCTGCACGCCGCCGCGGTCGTACATGCGCCACGCCTCGAAGGCCGGCTCGTCCCATTCGGCATCGAAGATGTTGGCGCCGAGGAAGGGGAAGGGCAGGCTCTCCACCAGCTCCTTCACGCGGTCCGTGCCGTAGGTGAACTCCCAGTGGCCGGTCATGGCGTCGGGGGCGAGCAGGTTCATCGCCGCGACCATGTCGGCGCCCTGCGTGAGGTTGGAGGTGTAGCTGCCCTGCCAGGTGTCGCCGCCGTCCAGCAGCAGCACGCCCCCCGGCCGCTCGGCGCGCAGGCGCTTCATCACGGTCGCCACGCGGTCGAGTCCGCCCATGCGCCCATAGGTCCGGCCCAGCGCCTCGAAATCGGGGTAGGTCAGCGCATAGGCCTGAGGCGAGCCCGGCTCGATGCCGTAGAGCTTCAGGAAATCCGCGCCCGTGACGTGCGGGGGCAGGCCCGTCGCCTCGCCCACGCCGAGGTTGATCGACGGCTCGCGGAACCATACCGGCTTCAGCTGGGCGTGGATGTCGGTGATGTGCGCGATGGTGACGTTGCCGAACGGCGCGGCGTCCAGCAGGTCGGCCTCCGTCAGCCGCTGCTGGGCGAGCGCGCGCAGCGGCACGCCGCCCAGGCTTCCGGCCAAGGCGGCGCCGGCCGCCAGAATGTGGCGTCTGTTCAGCTTCATCATGTCCTCGCGTCGTCGGGCGGGCCGCGGCGGGGCTCAGACCCAGCGCACGGCCCGGTGGGTCACTTGTTGACCGGGCTGTCGGGGTGCAGGAGCATGGCCACGAAATCGCGGACCTGTTCCGGCGTCAGGAAGCCGTTGGCGCCCATGCGCGGCATCTGCGAGCAGGGCAGCACCGACTGGGCGTTGAAGATCTTCTCGTAGGTCGCCTTGATCCGCTCGTCGGTCAGCGGCTCGAGCGTGCCGTAGCCGGTCAGGCTCGGCCCGAGATTGCCGTAGGCGACCTCGTCGGGGGCGAGCTGGTGGCACGCGTAGCAGTTTCCGCCGACCACCCGGTCCGGGTTGTCGCGCATCCGGCCGCCATAGCCGTTGTTGGCCTCCTTCATCCCGGCCTGCCAGTCGCCCATCAGCACGCCGTCGGCGGGATAGACGATGTTGGCCTTCTCGCGGGCGAGGATGGCCTCGTGGATGTCGTCGGGGGGCAGGTCGCGGTACTGCGTGCAGGCCGCCATGGTCTCGTCCTGGTCCACCCGGGCCTGCAGCTCGGGGGACAGGTCCGGCCAGGCCGCGGCGATGGCCGCGGCGACCGTCTCGGGGGCGATGGCGACCGGGGTGATCGGCTCGGCCAGCGCGGGGGCGGCGAAGGCGGCGGCCGCGGCGGCGAGGGTCAGGCTGCGCATGTGTCCGGTCCCTCTCAGCGCTTCAGGCCGGGGACGGCGAGCTCGGCCCCCTCGGCGTTCTTGGCCATGTAGGTGATCAGCGCGATGGTGACGTCCGAGCCCCAGGCCACGTCCGGCATGCGCATCTGCCAGTAGCAGTCCCACATGCGGTGCTGCATGGTCCGCACGCTCTCGTGGCTGACGCGGTAGGTCGGCCAGGTCGTCATGGGCACCGCCGCGCCTTCCGGCGTCAGCAGGTTCGGCAGGTCCTGCAGGCGGATGCGCGCGCCGGTGTTGCTGTGGCAGGTGGCGCAGGAATAGTCGAGCGTGCCGGCGCGGCGGAAGAACATCGCCTCGCCCAGCGCGTAGGCCTCCTGCTCCTTGGGATGCGCGAGCGGCGCCTGGATCGGCAGGCCCTCGGACTTCGAAGCGACATAGAGCACGAGCTGCTCCATGTCGGATCGCCCGCCGCGCTTGGAGAAGGCGCCCTTGGCGGTCTCGGCCATCGGGATGCCCTGAAGCGTCTCGCGGCACCAGCCGATGCGGGTGTCCACGTCCATGACGCGGCCCGCGTCCTCGAACCAGCGCGGCATCTGCGCGAAGGCCCCGTCGACGACGCCCGCGCCCAGCCCGAGATCGCAGCCCTCGAGCGTGGCATTCTTCGGTCCGGCGGGCGTCTGCCACAGCGCCTCGCCGGCATCCGCGGCCAGATAGCCCGGATTGGCGAAAGGGTCGGACAGCATCTGCTTGTAGACTTCCAGGTCGTCGGCCTGAGCGGCGGATCCGCCGACCGCCATGGCGAGGCCCGCCATGGCCCCGACCGCGCACTTGGGTGCGAGCATAGAAACCTCCCCACGGGTCCGCGCTGGGGCGGCCCGGCGTTATTGTCAGCAACGGCAGAGCGCCCTGCCCCCGCGGGGGCGGGACGCGAAGGCGTGTCAGCCGACGGTCACGGTCTCGGTGGTGGTGACCGTGGTGCCCTCGTCGTCCGTCCAGGTGAACACCAGGTCGCCGGACTGCGGCAGCGCCGCGCTGAACTCGAGGTAGGGGTTGGCCGAAAGCGACGGCTCGATGTCGGCCCCGAACACAAGCTGTCCACCGAACTCGCAGGTGAACTTGTTGATGATCATGCGCGGGATCGGGTTGCCGGCGCTGTCCTTGCGCAGGCCCGATTCCATCGGGTGGCTGATCAGCGTCTTGATGGTGAAGATCTCGCCGGGAGCGGCGGTCTTGGGAACCCGGATGCGGGGCTTTGCAGCGGCCATGGTGTCTCTCCTGTCCTGAAAGGGCTCAGCCGCCGCAGCCGCCGATGGTCACCTTGACCTCGCTCTGGTCCATCCAGACCGAGCCGTCGGACATCTTGGCGATGGCCATCATGTTCTGCGTCTTGGCAAGGCGCACCCGGGTGGTCGCCGCCGCGCTGCCCGCCAGCGGCGAGAAGCGGAAGGTCGCGACCGTCGGGCTCGGGTTGCCCGTGGCCAGCAGGAGGACCTCCGCGACGTGGTCGCCATCGGTCATCGGGCTCTCGACCGAGATCGACACCGGCACCGAGTTGCCGTTCTCGGCGATCTCCGGGGCGGTCAGCGTGATGCGGCCCGCCTGCGGCGCGGCGCCGCCGGTGAAGGCGGCGACGACCGCGTCGGCGTCGGCGGCGGCGAAGGCCAGCTTCGGCGCGACCGCGGCGAAGGCCGCCGCCCCCGATGCCAGCCCGAAAGTCTGCCGTCTGGTGAAGTTCATGGGCCTCTCCTCTCGTTGGGCCCCGGCGCGGGGCGCATGTCGGCCGTTGCCGGCCGGACCGGCGGAGACCGTCGCTTCGGGACCCTCGCGCGGGCGACCCTTGGTTTCCTCTGCCGGCGGATTTTTCAGGCCGGTCTGGCTTGTTGAAGGGACGCTACGCGGAGATTTGACGTCGATCAAGTCATTCATGCAGATTTCTGCATGTGACAAGTTGGATCACTCGGACACCAATGCGCCCGACGCCCGCATCTCGTTGATCTTGCGGGCATGCCAGGCTTGGAAGTGCTCCTCGCCCTCGTAGCCCTTCTCGCGCACCCACTGGAACATGTGCAGGAAGGTCAGTCGCCCGAAGGCGCCGGGCATCACCGCCACCGCCGCCTCGGCCGCCGTGCCGCCCTCCGGAGCCTCCTCGGGCATGAACAGCATGGTCGGCGTGAAGATCACCGCCCAGCGCCGCGCCGCGGTCTTCTCCGTAAGGCTGCGGCCGTCGAGGTCCGTCACCTCCTCGTCGCCGAACAGGTTGACCTGCACCACCATGAAGTTGTCGCGGATGTAGTCGCGCACCTCGGGCCGCGAGAGGATCTCCTCGTGCATCTTGGTGCAGTAGATGCAGCCGCGCTGCTCGAACACGAGCACGAGGCGCTTTCCCTGTTCGCGCGCCGTCTCGATGTCCTCGCGCACGTCCTTGAAGGTGAGGGCGAACCAGTCCTCCTTGTGCAGCCCGTCCTCGCCGATCGTGGCGGCGGCGGCGGGCGCGGTGAGCGCAAGGGAAAGGCCGAGGGCAATAAACAGGCGTCGGGTGGTCATGGGCTTCGTCCTCCGGTCAACCGATGGTGGCGAAGGCGGGGAAGGTGTCGAGCAGCCACTGCGCGATGGCCGACATCGAGCCTGTCATGAACAGCACGCCCGTGACCACCAGCAACCCGCCCATGGCCTTCTCGACCTTGGGCAGATGCCGCATGAAGCCGCGCGCCGCGCCCATGAAGCGCCCGGCGAATGCCGCCGCGAGCACGAAGGGCAGCCCGATCCCGAGCGAATAGACCGCGAGCAGCCCCGCGCCGCGCCATGCCGTGTCCTCGGTCCCGGCCACGAACAGGATCGCGGCGAGCACCGGCCCGACGCAGGGCGTCCAGCCAAAGGCGAAGGCGAGGCCCAGCACATAGGCCCCGAGCAGCCCCGGCGGCCTGCGCGCCACCTCCACCCGCGCCTCGCGGAACAGAAGGCCGATGCGGAACACCCCGAGGAAATGCAGCCCCATGATCGCGATCATCACCCCCGCGACGATGGACAGCACGTCGAACCATTGCGCGATGGCCTGGCCGATCAGGCTGGCCGTGGCCCCCAGCGCCACGAACACCGTGGTGAAGCCGAGCACGAAGGCGATGGCCGACCGCACCAGCCGCAGCGACAGGTCGCGGTCGCCCCCGTCCCGGATCTCCTCGACGCCGACGCCGGCGAGGTAGCACATGTAAGGCGGCACGATGGGCAGGACGCAGGGCGACACGAAGGACAGCAGGCCCGCGAGGAACGCCCCGCCCGTGCTGACGTCGAACATGCCGCCTCCCCCGCGCCCCGCAGCCTCTGCCGGCCGCTTGCGACGCTGGACATATTCAAGCCGTTCTATGTAACTTTCGCAAGCGCCATCGGAGACACGCCCATGCGCCCGTTCGCCGCCCTGCTGTCGCTGCTGCTCCTGCTGTCTGCCCCGCCCATGCTGCGGGCCGAGGGGCCGCAGGACATCGCAGCGCCGGATGGCGGCTTGCGCCTCGTGATGATCGAGCGCGAGGGCTGCGTGTGGTGCAAGCGCTGGAAAGCCGAGATCGGCCCGATCTACGCCGCCACCGAGGAAGGGCGTCGCGCGCCGCTGCGCATCGTCGACGTCACGCGGGGCTGGCCGGCCGAACTGGCTGCCTATGCGCCCGAACGGATGACGCCGAGCTTCCTGCTGCTTCGGGGCACGGAGGAGATCGGGCGGATACGCGGCTATCCGGGCGAAGATTTCTTCTGGGGGCTGCTCGGGCAGATGCTCGGTCCGCCGCCGTTCCCCCCTTGATCGGGGCCGCGATGCGTCCCCGTTGCGCTGCAACAAGAAAATGCGGATGATCGGTCCGGGCGTCCCGTGCCCCCCGTCGCGCTCCCGAGGAGCCCTTGGTCCATGGCGCTCCCCGCGCTCAGCCAGAACCCGACCGCCGCGGAAGTCGCCGCCCTGATGGCGCATGCGCGTCACGCCAGCGACCTGTTGAAGGCGCTGTCGCACGAGACCCGGCTGGTGATCCTTTGCATCCTGGCACGCGGCGAGCGTTCGGTCTCGGAACTCGAGGACATGCTGGCCATGCCGCAGGCGGCTGTCTCCCAGCAGCTTGCCCGCCTGCGCATCGACAATCTGGTGACCACCCGACGCGACGGACGGAACATCTACTACACGCTGGCGGAAGGCGAGGTGACGCAGGTCATCGCCGCGCTGTATTCCCTGTTCTGCGATCCCGGCTGCGACGGCGTCGCCGCCGAGTGACCGGGCGTCGAGGCCGCCCCGACATGGACGCCGCGCGCCATCGGGCGTAGCGTGGCGAAAACATGGCATGGGAGGCGACGCCGATGATCGCGCTCGCGCAGAGCGGATGGCTGGCCCCGCTCGCGGGCCTTCTGGCAGGCGCCGCAATGGGCTTCGTGGCCCGGCGCTGGCGGTTCTGCACCCTCTCGGCGCTCGAGCGCTGGTGGTATGCCAATGACGCGACCGCCCTGCGCGCCTGGGTGCTGGCAACGGCCGTGGCTATGGCCCTCACGCAGGCGTTGTGGCTGGGCGGGCTGATCGCGGTCGAGGACAGTTTCTACCTCTCGCCCCTGCTGTCGCTGCCCGGCGCGGTGCTGGGGGGCCTGCTGTTCGGCATCGGCATGGCGCTGGTCGGGGCCTGCGGCTTCAGCGCGCTGGTCCAGGTGGGCGGCGGCAGCCTCAAGGCGCTGGTGGTTCTGGTCGTGATGGGCCTCGCGGCGCTCGCGGCGCAGCGGGGGCTCGTCGCGCAGGTTCGGGTGGCGCTGGTCGATGCGCAGGCGATGGACCTGTCCTTCGCGGGGAACCAGTCGCTTGGGGCCATCCTGTCGGCGATGACCGGCGCGGACCTGCATGCCGCAACCGCCATCGCCGTGGCGGGGGGCCTGTTCCTCTGGGTCTTCGCCTCGCCCGCCTTCCGCGCGCGGCCGGGTCTGATGTTCGCCGGCGCGGTGATCGGCCTCGCCATCGCCGCGGGCTGGGTGGTCACCAGCTTCGCCGC